>DAIMFE010000007.1:0-52707 GCA_036724805.1 Bacteroides sp. | reverse complement strand
GCCATCGCAACAGGTCCCTTTATTGCCATAACAAATGACATTATTGGCATGATGTTGTACATGGGAATTACCGTTTTGCTTGCTTAATAGGCTTTTTCGAAAAAAAATACCGTCAAATTGTATGAAGTAATTGTTTTATTTCATTAATTTGCGCACAATTGCAATGAATAGCTCAAACCATATCATAAAATAGAAGATAGAATGATGGACTCTCATGAAACCAATCTGCCTTTACCAAAACAAGAACAGGAAGGAGTAAAAAACGGAACAGTTGCAACAGAAAATCCTGAACCTGTTGTATCAGAGGCAGAAACTGTACAGCCCAAAGCGGAATTATCTGAGACAAATAATGCTCCGAATGAGGATGCTACAGCAGAAAAACCGGCACTTAAATCTGATAAAGGAGGAATACTGGCACAGTTAAAAACTTTGGTTGCCAATGCGGAAAAAGCAACCAAGCAGGAAATAGATGGCTTAAAGCAAAGTTTCTACAAACTCCACAATGCTGAACTGGAGGCTAAAAAGAAAACTTTTATGGAAGCCGGTGGCACAGAAGAAGATTTCTTCCCTACTCCGGATGATGTTGAAATAGAATTCAAAAATATCCTGACAACTATTAAGGAAAAAAGAAACCGGATAACTGCCAATCTGGAAAAACAGAAAGAAGATAATCTTACCCTGAAACTTGCCATTATAGATCGTTTGAAAGAATTAGTAGAATCATCCGAAGATACTAATAAATCATATAATGAATTTAAAAAGCTGCAACAGCAATGGAATGATATTAAGGTAATACCTCAATCCAAAGTAAACGAATTGTGGAAGAATTATCAGCACTATGTTGAGAAATTCTATGATATTCTTAAACTCAACAATGAGTTCCGCGATTATGATTTCAAGAAGAACTTAGAGATAAAAACACATCTTTGTGAAGCTGCTGAAAGATTGGCCGAAGAATCGGATGCTGTTTCCGCCTTCCATCAACTGCAAAAGTTACATCAGGAATTCCGTGATACGGGTCCGGTAGCAAAAGATTTGCGCGATGAAATATGGAACAGATTTAAAACGGCTTCAACCGTTGTGAACCGCCGGCACCAGAAACATTTCGAAGAGCTTAAGGCTGTGGAGCAACTTAACCTCGATCAGAAAACGGTTATCTGCGAGATAGTAGAAGCCATTGAATATGATGAATTAAAAACATTCAGTACCTGGGAAAATAAGACACAGGAGATTATTGCTCTGCAAAACAAATGGAAAACAATAGGCTTTGCACCGCAAAAAATGAATGTGAAGATCTTTGAACGATTCCGCAAAGCTTGCGATGAATTCTTTAAAAAGAAAGGTGATTTCTTCCGTACGTTAAAGGAACAGATGAATGATAACTTTGAAAAGAAGAAAGTTCTTTGCGAAAAGGCTGAAGCACTAAAAGACAGTACCGACTGGAAAGAGACTGCTGATTTGCTTACCAAGTTGCAGAAAGAATGGAAGACCATTGGCTCGGTACAGAAAAAGCATTCGGATGCTCTATGGAAACGTTTCATCGGAGCATGCGACTACTTCTTCGAGCAAAAAAACAAAGCGACTTCTTCTCTGAAAACAGTGGAGTTGGATAATCTGAAGAAAAAGAAATCGATTCTCGAACAACTGGAAGCTATTGACGACTCAATGGAAGCCGATGAAGCCGAAGAACTGGTACGCGAATTGATGAAAGAATGGAATACAATCGGCCATGTACCTTTCAGAGAAAAAGATAAGATTTACAAACAATATCATACCTGCATTGATCATCTGTTCGAACGGTTTAATATGCATGTTTCTCAAAAGAAATTGAGCAACTTTAAATCGAATATCAGCAATATTAATAGTGGTGATAAAGGAGGTACTCAATCTTTATATCGTGAACGGGAAAAACTACAACGCACCCACGATAATATTAAGAATGAACTTCTTACTTACGAAAATAATGTGGGATTCCTTAATACCACTTCGAAGAAGGGCAACAATTTGTTGACAGAGCTTAATCGCAAAATCGAGAAATTAAAGGCAGATCTGGAACTGGTTACTGATAAGATCAAGGTGATTGACGACTCACTGAGAGAACAGGAATAATTTGACAATAACAAATACATCTCTTTATAAAGCGAAGAATCTTTGGAACGGCAATAGTTCGAAGATTCTTCGCTTTTCTATTGTAATGACAATACAATGATACCTTATGCAGAGCGGACACGCTATTCAAGGGCGGACACAAGGCTCGCCCCTACACCATGCGGCATTCTTTATACTCCAAATATATCCAATAAATTCTATTGAGAGAAATGCAACGTGCGTTGGTAAAACGGATCTGCGCAATCTGTTAATCTGTGGTTAATTCTTACAAATCCCCCCCTTAGCAACCGGTAAATAGGCAGATTACTACCTCACAATATTATTTATACTAAAATGTGTGCGCAAACAATGAATATTTCTTTGAAAAATTATATCTTTGGCATCTCCACAAATATTTAAGAATACGATACATGAAACAAAATGATGGAATAAGCCGGCGCGATTTTTTAAGAAACTTAGGTATTGTCGGTGCAGGTACATTACTAGCGTCAAGTCCGTGGCTCTCTGCCTTTTCCGAAACAAAGCACACGGAAAATGAAAAAATAAAAATCGGTGTTATTGGTCCGGGTTCACGCGGACAACACTTAATGGGATTCCTTCTTAAAAACCCCAGAGCAGAGATTGCTGCTTTGATAAATCAGCAGAGTTATACCTGTTAAATAACAATCGAAGGTAAAGGTCTTATTTCAGTAATTACTCCCACCGGAACGGATGGTGAAGCATTATCAACCGCATTGTTTGCCGCAGGTAAAGAAAACTACGACAAAATACTTTTAAATTTTCCTGATACTAAAATAATCTTTTAATTATTAACCACTAAATAACTATCATGGTAACACGAAGAAATTTTTTAAAAACAGTTGCTCTTACATCGGCAGGATTAGCTGCTAGCGGAGGTGCAAATGTATTGAATGCCGCTAGCTACAAAAATGTAGTAGGCTCGGGTCGTAAAGTGAACATTGCTTATATTGGCATTGGTAACCGCGGCGAACAGATTATTGGCGATTTTGAAAGAACCGGAATGGTAAACGTTGTTGCTTTATGTGATATCGACATGGGTGCGCCACACACACAGAAGGTCATGGCCAAATATCCTAAAGCCAAACAGTTTCAGGATTTCCGCCAGATGTTTGACAAAGCAGGTAATGAGTTTGAAGCTGTTGCTATTGCTTTACCCGACCATGCTCACTTCCCGGTTAGTATGCTTGCTATCTCATTAGGAAAGCATGTGTATGTTGAAAAACCTATGGCGCGTACGTTCCACGAGGCCGAGCTAATGATGGATGCTGCCCGCAGGCATCCCAATATTGTTACCCAGGTGGGCAACCAGGGACACTCCGAAGGTAATTACTTCCAGTTTAAAGCATGGAAAGATGCCGGTATCATCAAAGATGTTACAGCTATTACTGCCCACATGAATAGCCCTCGTCGTTGGCATAAATGGGATACAAACATCAATAAATATCCCGAAAAACAACCTACGCCAAAAACACTCGATTGGATGAATTGGCATTGCGCTGTTCCTTATCATGAGTATAATGAAAAATACCATCTGGGCGAATGGCGGTGTTGGTATGATTATGGTATGGGTGCCCTTGGCGACTGGGGAGCGCATCTTATTGATACTGCTCATGAATTTCTGGAACTGGGATTACCCTATGAAGTAACCATGAAGTATGTAAATGGTCATAATGATTATTTCTATCCTTATTCATCAACAATACTTTTCCGTTTTCCACAACGAAAAGGCATGCCCCCGGTAGATTTAACCTGGTATGACGGCTTAGATAACCTACCTCCTCTTCCTGCCGGATATGGTGGTTCGCAGGCAACAGCTGGTGTGCCCACAACCAATCAGGGAGATGCCGGTAAGATGAAACTCAATCCGGGAAGAATAATTTATAGCAAGGATCTTATATTTAAAGGTGGTAGCCACGGAAGCACCTTGTCTATTATTCCGGAAGAGAAAGCGCGCGAAATGCAATCTAAATTGCCTGAAGTACCTAAAAGTCCGTCTAACCACTTCGAAAACTTCCTTTTGGCTTGCCAAGGAATGGAGAAAACTCGCTCTCCGTTCGAAATACACGGTTCATTAAGCCAGGTGTTCTCACTGGGTGTTATGGCACAAAGATTAAATACTCAGCTATTCTTCGACAGCCGCACAAAAGAAATTACTAACAACGCATTTGCTAATGCAATGCTTGTCGGTAATCCGCCACGCAAAGGTTGGGAAGAATTTTACAAACTATAGGAGTAAGAATAAAGAAGTAAGGAGTAAAAAAACAAATAGGTTCTTACTCCTTACTTCTTGCTTCTTCATACTTAATTCTTTTAAAATTATAAACCATGAAAAGAAATCTTTTTTCATTATTATTCCTTGTTGTTGCCACTGCAATGTTTGCTCAACAATGGGAACCTCTATTCAACGGTAAAAACCTAAAAGGTTGGAAAAAATTGAATGGAAAGGCAGAATATAAAATCTTAGATGGTGCTATTGTAGGTACTTCTAAAATGGGAACACCCAATACATTTCTTACTACAACCAAGAATTATGGAGACTTTATCCTTGAATTCGATTTCAAAGTTGATAACTCCCTTAACTCTGGTGTACAATTCCGTAGCCTTAGTACAAAAGATTACCAGAAAGGCCGTGTACATGGCTATCAATTTGAAATAGATCCGGCTCCCCGTGCCTGGACCGGCGGTATTTACGATGAAGCGCGGCGCGGTTGGCTTTACCCGATGACTCAAAACGCTAAGGCGCAAACAGCTTTTAAAAACGGTCAGTGGAATAAGGCTCGCATTGAGGCTATTGGTAATTCTATCCGTACATGGGTAAATGGCATTCCATGTGCAAATATCTGGGATGACATGACCCCTTCCGGATTCATCGCTTTACAGGTACATTCTATCGGAAATGCTAAAGATGAAGGTAAAACTGTTAGTTGGAAAGACATCCGCATCATGACTACTGATCTGGATAAATATCGTACTCCGGATTCAAATGCTGCTCCTGAGGTTAACTGTATTATCAATACAATTTCTCCTTCGGAAGCTAAAGACAGTTGGAAACTTCTTTGGGATGGAAAAACGACTGATGGCTGGAGAGGTGCCAAGATAGATAAATTCCCTACAAACGGGTGGAAAGTTGATAATGGTATCCTTAAAGTTTTGAAAAGCGGTGGTGCGGAATCTGCTAATGGCGGAGACATTGTTACTACTAAGCAATATAAAAACTTCATTCTGAAAGTTGATTTCAAAATCACTCCGGGAGCAAACAGTGGTGTTAAGTATTTTGTTGATCCGGATATGAACAAAGGTGCCGGTTCGGCTATAGGTTGCGAGTTTCAGATACTTGATGACGAAAAGCATCCTGATGCTAAGTTAGGTGTTAAAGGCAACCGTAAACTGGGTTCTCTTTACGATCTTATTCCGGTTTCGGAAGATAAACCTTTCAACATGAAGGAGTTCAATACTGCTATGATTATTGTGAAAGATAACCATGTTGAACATTGGTTAAACAACAAAAAGATTCTTGAATACGAACGCAATACTCAAATGTTTAACGCATTGGTAGCGTATAGTAAATACAGAGACTGGCCAAACTTCGGTAATTCTGCAACAGGACATATCTTGTTACAGGATCATGGGGATGAGGTATGGTTCAAGAATGTTAAGATCAAAGAATTGCCATAAGATTATTATTTGAAACGCGGATTAGCGCAGATCAACACAGATTACTCATTCTACCCTGTGTTAATCTGCGCTAATTTGTGTTTCAAATTGAAGCCAAACAGCAATTATTGATTGCAAATTAACAATCAATAGACATCTTAAACAAGATAAAGGTAATAAAACGACTATTATTTTCATTTTTTGTCTACTTTTGTACCAGCAATTTATAAACCCTAAACAAACAATCCAAAAGAAATGAAAAAGATCAGAGCAGCCATAATTGGATATGGCAACATTGGAAAATATGTATTAGAGGCGCTTCAGGAAGCTCCTGATTTTGAAGTAGCAGGTATTGTTCGTCGCAGCGGCGCAGACAACAAACCAACAGAACTGAATAACTATCTGGTAGTAAAAGAGATAAAAGAACTTCAGGATGTAAATGTTGCTATCCTTTGCACCCCCACCCGCAGCGTTGAAAAATACGCAAAAGAATACTTGGCCATGGGGATTAATACAGTTGATAGTTTTGATATCCATACCGGAATTGTTGACTTACGCAGAGAACTTGGCAAAGTAGCTAAAGAAAACAATGTTGTTTCAATAATATCTGCCGGTTGGGATCCGGGTAGCGATTCTGTAGTCCGTACACTCCTTCAAGCGATTGCTCCTAAAGGCATTACTTATACTAATTTCGGCCCGGGAATGAGTATGGGGCATACTGTTGCAGTAAAGGCTATTGATGGCGTGAAAGCAGCATTGTCTATGACTATACCTACAGGCACGGGTATCCACCGCCGTATGGTTTATATTGAAATCAATGAAGGATATAAATATGAGGATGTGGCCGCTGCCATTAAAGCGGATGCTTATTTTGTGAATGATGAAACTCATGTTATCCAGGTTCCTTGTGTTGATGATCTCTTGGATATGGGACATGGTGTAAACCTCACCCGCAAAGGGGTATCAGGAAAGACTCAAAACCAATTGTTCGAATTTAATATGCGCATCAACAATCCTGCTTTAACAGCACAAGTACTGGTTTGTGTGGCTCGAGCATCAATGAAACAACAACCAGGATGTTATACAATGATCGAAGTTCCTGTAATTGATTTATTGTTTGGTGACAGGGAAGAATTGATCTCGCACTTGGTGTAAGAAAAGGAGGTAGAGTGAGGTATACTTCACTCTACCTCCTTTCTCAGCTCAAATTTATTATTTCCTCCGGAGCATTCGTCAACTTCTCTACGCCTTCTTCTGTAACTACCCAGGAATTCTCGATACCTACTGGCCCAACCCCCGGTAGCACTATCTTGGGTTCTAAAGCAAACACCATTCCGGGTTCAAATTCCTGTTTCTGACGAGGGGCAAGTACTGGAAACTCATTTATTTGCAAACCAATGCCATGTCCTATAAATCCGGCTTTCTGTCCGGCACCCATGAAATTATCAGCATAAGGAGTTTTCTTTATTATGGAGATTCCTATATTGTATAGCTCCTCACCTGTTACTCCCGGTTTAGTGGCTTCTATCACTGCATTTTGAATATCCAAACATACCTGATGAGCATCTAATGCCTTGTTTGGTATTTCTCCTATAGAGAATACCCGGCTCATATCGCTCATGTATCCATTGAAATTACCACCATAATCAACCATCACTGTTTGACCGGGATTTAGCGGTGTACCATTTACTCCGATTGGCAAAGACACATCCATTCCTTTTCCTCCTAAGGCAAAATCATAAGGAGAAGGTTCTAAGGCATTATCGCCGGTAAGCAGGCTACCCATAAATATTTCCATACTCTGACCGAATACGCGGAAAATGCCCAAACAGCCATTTAATCTCATTAATCTTTCAATCTCAATAGAAAATTCATTATCAGTCATTCCGGCTCTGTAAACACTTGGAATCTGACCATAAGTCTTTGTATGTGCAATGCCGCCCCGCCGAAACATTTCTATTTCTAATTCTGTTTTTACCGCTCGTGCTTCCCGAATAATGGATGTTCCATTCACTATTTCCGCGTTTGGAAATACAGAAGCCAAACGATTAAACTCACTCCAGGCAAGTTCATCACCCTCCAACATAAGTTTCTGTGGCACAGGTAATCCTTCTTCCAACAAGATATCCGGAATCTGCTCGGGTTTACGTATAAAGTGAACAAATTCGCCTTGTATATTATTAGGCCGCTTAACAAAAATACGTGCAGGATGATTTAATGGAAGATAAACATATCCTGAAATAACAGAACCATAGGTATAAATAAGATTAACATTGCAAGCAATAATTGCTGCATCAATATTATGAGCAGCCATTAATACACGGATCTTATCGCGTCTATTCAATAATTCGGGTAATAACATATTAAATTGAGTATTGAAAATTAAAACACTGTTATAAATTGAAAATCAGCTACTGATAATCTCAAGTTACAAGAATGTTTCATTTTACCGGAACAGACTTTCATTTTCAATTTTCAATTTTCAATTTTCAATTAAAGAAGCAAAGGTAAGAAAAGGATTTAAAACCGACAATAAAAAAGACCGCCTGCGTCCAGTCGCAGGAGGCAGGCGGCAGATACCACAAATACAAATACAACTAAACAAAGTATTTTTTATTATCTAGAAAGATACACTCTTCCTAACATATTAAAAAAACTATATAAAGTTTATTATGCAAAGATATAATTCATTCTTTAAAAAATCAAATTTTTTTAAACTATTCCTTGTGCTAACATAGCTTTTGCTACTTTCATAAAGCCGGCAACGTTTGCTCCTTTCAGGTAATTTATATATCCATCCGGCTCTGTACCATACTGTACGCATTGTTCATGAATACGGTGCATTATGCTTTTTAATCTTTCATCTACTTCTTCGGCTCCCCAGCTTAAATGCATTGCATTCTGGGTCATTTCTAATCCGCTGGTTGCTACACCACCTGCATTAACGGCTTTGCCGGGGCCATAAGGTATTCGTGCTTCAATAAAAGCATCGATAGCTTCGGGTGTACATCCCATGTTAGAAATTTCGCCAATAAATTTTACACCATTATTTATTAATTGCGCAGCATCTTCACTGTTCAATTCATTTTGCGTGGCACATGGTAAAGCTATATCTACTTTAACTTCCCACGGGCGATGATCGGGTGTAAATGTTGAACCCGGGAATTTATCGGCATAAGGTTGAACAATATCATTGCCGCTTGAACGAAGTTCAAGCATATAATCAATCTTTTCTCCAGAAATACCATCAGGATCGTAAATATAACCATCCGGTCCTGAAATAGTAACCACTTTAGCGCCTAGTTCAGTGGCCTTTAATGCTGCTCCCCATGCCACATTACCAAATCCTGATATAGCAACGGTTTTACCTACCATTGTTTCTCCTTTGGTCTGTAACATCTGATTTACAAAATACAATCCTCCGAATCCGGTTGCTTCCGGACGTATCAGAGATCCGCCAAATTCTAAGCCTTTTCCAGTAAAGGTTCCGGTTACTTCACGGGTTAATTTCTTGTACATGCCATACATGTATCCAACTTCCCGGCCACCAACGCCGATATCACCTGCGGGTACATCCATATCGGGACCTAAATGCCGCCAAAGTTCCAGCATAAACGCTTGACAAAAACGCATAACTTCCGCATTGCTTTTTCCGCGAGGAGAGAAATCTGATCCGCCTTTACCACCACCCATAGGCAGTGTGGTTAAAGCATTTTTGAAAGTTTGCTCGAAGCCGAGAAATTTTAAAATAGAAGGAGTTACCGAAGCATGGAAACGTATACCACCTTTATAAGGCCCAATCGCATTATTATATTGAACGCGATAACCGAGATTAGTTTGAACTTCACCTCTATCATCCACCCATGTTACCCGGAAAGTAAATATACGATCTGGTTCCACAATACGTTCAACTATCTTAGCTTTTTCAAATTCAGGATGCCTGTTATATATATCTTCAATAGAAATTAGTACTTCTTTTACAGCTTGAAGATACTCAGACTCTCCGGGATGTTTTGCCTCTAGTGAGGACATAATTCGTTCAATATTCATTTTCTTATGTTTTTAAAGGTTTTAAATAAAAGGAAGTCTCATACCTACAAATATAGAGAAAAAAATGTATTTTAATGCAAATGATATAAATAATTTGAGCAAATGATATTTTACATGGTTTATACGCAACTTTCACCTCTTTACTTTCAACTAATCTTATTATATTTGCCTGCCTCTCTTAAATAAAGATTACTATGTATGGAAAAGCAAGCTAAATATATTAAACGGATTGAAATTGACAACCTATGGGGACGCTTCAATATTGTTTGGGAGCTTCAACCGGATGTAAATATACTGTCGGGCATTAACGGAGTAGGTAAAACTACGATTATCAACCGTACCGTAAAGCATCTCGATGAGCTATCCGGTAAAACAATGAGTGGCGTTAAGGATGGAGTAAGGGTTTATTTTGATGACCCCGAAGCTACTTACATACCTTACGATGTTATTCATAGCTACGACAAACCATTATTCACCTTCATATCAATGGCTACGAAAGGATCTTCAAAAGTTTGTAGACAGTTTATAATCCAATATTAATTAAAAGTACACGAAAAAATGAACGCAATCAGAGAAATGCTAAATGATTTTTTACTTTCCATCGGTTTAGAACAAGCAACGGTTAATTATCTCGGGCCACTTATTTTGCTAATAGTAATTGTTGGTCTTGCTTTTCTGATACAAAAGTTATGCAAACAGTTAATTCTTCCCCTTATCCAAAAGCTGGTAAGCAATACTAAAATAACCTGGGATGATATTTTATTCGATAAAAAAGTAGTTGGTGGATTAGCCAGTCTTATTGCACCGGTATTGATTTATATTTCCGTTCCATTGATTTACAATGCTGATAGCGATGCCCTTGTTATAATTCAGCGCTTGTGTATGGTATATCTCATTGCGGTATTTGTACGCTTTATCAGCACGCTGTTATCCGCCTTTCATACTATATATAGCAAGAAAGAGAAATTCAAGAACCGACCATTAAAAGGGTTATTGCAAACCATGCAGGTTATTCTCTATTTTTTTGCCGGTATTGTTATTCTGGGTATTCTTATCGATAAAGATCCTACTGTATTGTTAGCCGGCCTAGGTGCTTCAGCAGCTATTTTAATGTTGGTATTCCAGGATAGTATTTTAGGTTTTGTATCCGGAATCCAATTATCTGCCAATGATATGCTAAGAGTGGGCGACTGGATTGAAATGCCTAAGTACGGTGTTGATGGCGATGTTATTGAAGTTACCCTGAACACTGTAAAGGTTCAGAACTTCGACCGTACAACCGTTACAATTCCTCCTACCCTGCTAATGAAGGATTCTTTTAAGAACTGGCGTGGCATGGTAGATGCCGGTGGACGCCGCGTAAAACGCTCCATTGATATTGATATGAGTAGCGTAAAGTTCTGCACATCCGAAATGCTTGAAAGATATGATAAGATACAGATGCTCTCTAAATACATAAACGAAAAGGAAGAAGTTCTTACGGAGTACAACAAAGAGCACAATATTGATAATTCTATTGTTGTAAATGGCCGCAGGCAAACAAACCTTGGTGTGTTCCGCGCATATCTGGATCATTATTTAAAAAGCCATCCTTCTGTACACCATGGAATGACCTGTATGGTGCGGCAATTACAACCCACCGAAAAAGGATTACCTTTAGAATTATACTTCTTTACCTCTACAACAGCATGGATTGAATATGAAAATATTCAAGCTGACATATTCGATCATGTGCTTGCTGTTATTCCTTATTTTGATCTGAATGTTTATCAGGCTCCTTCGGGAAAGGATCTAAAGATGATGACGGGGAATTGCTAAAAGCAGAATCTTTTTCCGTATTTCCGTTTGTATATAAGGTTGTATATCTGTTTCTGTTCGGTGTCCATTTGCAGGAGAGTAGAGAGATTGGTTTTCTTGTATTGGGTGAGGTGTAATTAAGTCAATCAATCAGCCGGAATCCGATACTTCACAAACCCGTTCTTTTGAAGTTGCGCGAGGTAAGTCGTAATCCGATACCCATAATTCTCCTCATTACCGAAATGATCTGCCAGCAAATCAATTATCTGTTGAACTGTTCTTTCCCCATCCAGTAAATCCCACACAGCGGTTCCATGCTCTTCAAGCCTCACGCGAATCATTGGAGATTTACGTTTCGGAACAAAGTACTTCATCATAAACTTACTTCTAAAACGGGGGAAAGCTATCACCGATAGCTCTCCTTCTTTTTCGGTAGTAATATGTTCGCTTATGTAAGGAATTATATGTAATAAGTTGATTTTATCTTTCGCCATTATTTATCCTTCATTGATTCGGCCTTCTTCAATGGTATTTTCACAAAGAAGTAACCAATGATAGCAATGATAATCAAGCCAACAGAATACATAGGATTAGCAAATGGCAACATGTCTGAGAAGAATATATTGAACATGGCAAAGATAGCTACAACCAATCCCATAAGTGCCTCCCCGGCAATCATACCCGATGCCAGCAGTACTCCGGTGTTCTCTACCGTAGCCAGCTGACCTTCGTTGTATTTTCTTCTTGCAACGTATAAATCTAACATGCCTTTGATGAGACCACCAACAAATATGGCAAAAACAGTACTGAAGGGGAGGTACATGCCTACAAATATCAGCATCGGACTCTTTATGCCCATCAAGATAAAAGCAACTCCTAATATCATACCGGCAATTATTAAAGCCCAAGCCATTTGCCCGCCAACAATACCTTGCGAAAGGGTAGCCATCAGTCCTGCTTGTGGAGCCGAAAGGTTCTGACTGCCAAAACCGCCTTCGTAACCTTGTTGAAGCCCCATATTGATATCTCCCTGATTGAGAATAATAAGCACCCCAAACATAACGAAACCGGATATCAATACGCCGATGATATCTCCGATCTGCATTTTCCATGGCGTACCACCAAGAATATGTCCGGCTTTCAAATCCTGAAACATTTCACCACCTACGGCAGCAGCCACACAAACAATGGCAGCAATACCCAGAACGGCAGCAACGCCACCGGCCGTAGAATCTACTCCGCAAGCAACAAGGATAAGGGCTGTTACCACCAATGCAGTTAAGGTAAGTCCGCTAATTGGGTTGTTGCTTGATCCGATAATGCCGACAAGATAGCCGGATACGGCAGCAAAGAAGAAGGCAAGAACAATCATTATGGTTGAAGCAACGATAGCAATCAGAATGGAAGTTTTAAATATGAAATAAGTTATTATAAATGTTAATACCGCAGCAGCACATATGCCTAGTAATATCCACGATGATTTTAAATCTTTCTCTGTTCTTTCTATATTATCACCACCGCTTTGAGTAGCGCGTCTTAAATCTTTAACCGAGCGTTTTAAGCCTGTACCTAAGCTGCTTCTCATTCTGTAAAGAGTGAAACAGGCCGCAACCAACATGCCACCAATGGCGATGATGCGCACAATTTCTTTCCACACAATATTCGCGGCATTCATCCATGCTGCTGTAGAGGCGGCATCAATGTTTTGATTCACCGGAAGACTTTCAACGAAAGATGAACCCAGCATGGCCAGTAGCATAGGAACCATTAATCCCCAAGCCATTACAGATCCGCTGAAGTTTAAGGCGGAGAGCTTAGGGCCGATAATGTATCCTACACCAATATAAGCAGGGCTTATGGTTGGCCCGCTAGCCAAGAAACCACCTTCCAAGGGTCTTCCACCGGCAAAACTGGCTGTACCCGACTTAAAGAAAGTTGTCCATTCCGTAGCAAACAAACGAAGATCTCCGGCAATTTTTATCAAAGCACCGGCAACCATTGCGGTAAACAGGTATTTGGAACCTCCGGCACCGCTTCGTCCGGTTTTATGGATTTCGGCAGCGGCAACGCTTTCCGGAAAGGGAAGTTCTTTATCTTCTACCATAACACGGCGAAGCAAAGCCACAAATAATACGCCCAGAATACCACCGGTTACTAAAATTAGAGAGGCAGTTAAATAGCTGCTCAATGAACTGAATTCTTCGCCACTCCAAACGCCCGAAATATAGAATGCGGGCAGCGTAAAGATGGCTCCGGCAGCAACCGATTCGCCAATAGAGCCCACTGTACGGGTGAAGTTTTCTTCTAAAATTGTACCTTTAAAAAAACGCAGGATAGCCATACCGATAACGGCGGCAGGATAAGTAGCCGCTATTGTCATACCGGCTTTAAGTCCTAAATAAGCATTTGCAGCCCCTAATACTACGGCCAGGATTAAACCTATAAGCAATGCCCTGACTGTGAACTCTTTCATGTTCGTGTCAGACGGGACAAACGGTACAAATTTCTTCTGATCTGCCATATCTTAGTAATATTTTGATGATATTTTAAGTGTAAATACAATTGCGCTACAAAGATACAATTTAAACCCGATCCATTACTACACTAATATTAATTTTTCCCTTCCGGGCATAAAAAACTTTTCTTCGTTATTTGAAGCAAGATGAAGCGGCAGTTTCGTTAATGCAATAACCTCAAACAACAACAGCAGCAGCAACATTTTTTTCTTCTGTTGTTGTTGTTATTATCTTATCTGTTCTTATATGTTCTTTTATGTTATGTTGTTGCAACGGATTTCAACGGACGTTGAATTTAAGCCGTAAAGGGCTTACACTGCGGCATTATCATCACCTCAACAGCAACGTGCATTTGAGTAAAATGCAACGTGCCATTGGGTGAAATGCAACGCGCATTTTCAAATTACAAACGTGCATTTGGGAGAAATGCAACGTGCATTTTTATCAGTAAAGTATTAGAACAAAACAGAGGAACATAAGAGATTATTCTAATACTCGTTTTGAAATAAAGCAAAATCAACCAAATAGTATCCTTTTTTCTCGTTTTTAATTAAAATAATCACAAAAGATATATATTTTATGATTTATTCTTTCATTTTGTTTCACAATCTAAAATTTATAATTACTTTTGCAATCGCAAACCCGAAAATCATACAAATTAAATAAATCAATAAAAGCTTATCAAGTTATGAATGCAGCAAAAGTATTAGACGATTTGAAGAGAAGGTTCCCCAACGAACCGGAGTATCATCAGGCAGTAGAAGAAGTACTTTCTACTATTGAAGAAGAATACAACAAGCATCCTGAATTCGATAAGGTTAACCTCATCGAACGTCTTTGCATACCCGATAGAGTTTATCAATTTCGTGTTTCATGGGTTGACGACAAAGGTAACGTTCAAACCAACATGGGCTACCGCGTTCAACACAACAACGCAATTGGTCCGTACAAAGGCGGTTTACGCTTCCACAGCTCTGTAAATCTCGGTATTTTGAAATTCTTAGCTTTCGAACAAACATTTAAAAATTCGCTCACTACATTACCCATGGGGGGTGGCAAAGGTGGTTCGGATTTTCACCCGCGAGGAAAGAGCAATACCGAAGTAATGCGCTTTACCCAGGCTTTCATGCTTGAATTATGGCGTCATATTGGTCCTAACTCCGATGTTCCTGCCGGTGATATTGGTGTTGGCGGACGTGAAATCGGCTTTATGTATGGTATGTACAAGAAACTGACTCACGAATTTACCGGCACTTTCACAGGTAAAGGTTTGGAGTATGGGGGTTCATTGATTCGCCCGGAAGCAACGGGTTATGGTACTCTTTACTTCCTTATGGAAATGTTGAAAACCAAAGGACAAGACTTGAAAGGAAAAGTGGTGACAATTTCCGGTGCCGGTAACGTTGCTCAATATGCTGCTGAGAAAGTTATCGAACTGGGTGGTAAAGTTGTTACTCTATCAGATTCTGACGGTTATATATACGATCCGGAGGGCATCGACCGCGAAAAACTTGACTACATAATGGAACTTAAAAATATGTACCGCGGACGCATCCGCGAATATGCGGAAACGTATGGCTGCAAATATGTTGAGGGAGAAAAACCATGGGGAGAAAAATGTGATGTCGCGCTTCCATGTGCTACCCAGAACGAATTGAATGGCGATCATGCCGCAGCTCTTGTTGCTAACGGATGTATGGCGGTTGCCGAAGGTGCAAACATGCCTTCTACTCCCGAAGCAATTAAAGTATTTCAAGATGCTAAAATTCTTTACGCCCCGGGCAAAGCTGCCAACGCCGGTGGTGTAGCAACCAGCGGATTAGAAATGACTCAAAACTCTTACCGCTTGGGGTGGAGCCGCGAAGAAGTTGATGCCAAATTGAAATCAATTATGCAGAATATTCATGCTGCTTGCGTTCAGTATGGAACAGAAGAAGATGGTTACATTAACTACGTGAAAGGAGCAAACGTTGCCGGATTCATGAAGGTTGCCAAGGCAATGATGGCACAGGGTATTGTATAATCTTTTTTGCAAATTTAAATATACAACATCGTTCCGAACGGTGTAGGGGCGGGCTTTATGTCCGCCCTTTAACCAATGGATAGATAATTACACCGGCTTCAACACAACCCCCTGTTTCTTCTTTCCGTCCATTTTAACCACAATAGGTTTCTCAAACCGTACATGGCGAATGTATTTAGTTTCGAACACAGCCGGTTGCAAATTCAGGAATTTTTGATCATATACCCCATCATTTATAAAAGCATTGATGGTAAAATAACCTACGCCAAAAGAGGTTAGGTTCTGAAAGAAGTGAGTACCCTGGCTCGGATCAACCCGGTAGTTGGTTAATCCGGCTTCCACAATAACTCTGGCCGCAGAGATATGCGGCCATTTAACCGGAATACCCAACCATGTATCGCTACTACCCCATCTTCCGGGACCTACCAATATGTAGTTTTTGCCTGCATTAAGAAATTCACGGTTAAGTTTCTCTATTTCGTAGGCAATTGTTTGATTATTGGAAGCACTATAGCCATCGGTCTTCACATAAATAATATCATACACGTCATCCATAATACCATGCCCAAGAGAGTTCACCGAATGTAGTATTATTTCCTCCTCCGGAATAACAGTTAACTCTTCGTCCAACATCTCTTTGTTGTCCACAATAGGGCGAATCTGGAGTAAATAAAAGGTTCCTCCCCGCCCGTTTTCCTTGTCCAGATTAGCTGCAAATTCTATTTCTACCGGCCTGCGAACCTCTTCATGACTATGTTGTAACACCAATTGAAGAATACGAGCCAATGGAAATACATCATGTTGCAGGATATTGGCAAAGGTAATCAGCTTACGCCCACCGGGATAGAAACCATCACGAATGATCATATCATGCGGATCGTAGGTGGATGCAATGTATTGCAAAGAACCATCCTTCTCGGCCTCTTTTACATGCAACTTCAGAAGATTAAAACCGTCATCAATAGAGAAATCCTGACCGCCATTCTTTAAATCGAGCGCATAGAATTTAGTTTGGGTTTCGCGCAATGCCATTTCCATTTCGCTTGTCTGAAGTATCTGATTGGGGTGGTAAGGAGAAAAGCGCAACGTCATTCCGCCATCTACAATGTATTTACCTAAACCCAATGCCAGGTTGATAATACCTTCTTCCGCTCTTTCATCGCCAAGAGGATAGTAATTGAGAGAACGCGCAACCCCCGACATGGAAGGATAATAACGATCACCATACTGTGTACCAACCACTTCCTGAAGAATAACCGCCATTTTTTCCTGATCGATAACATTGAAGGTGGCCTGCATATATGCCTTACTATCCCTGAAATAAACAGATGCATACACTCCTTTTATTGCATCGGATAACATACGAAGCATCTCGTATTTATCATCCAGATAAGGTATCATATAGGTGTTATAAATACCTGCAAATGGCTGATAATGAGAATCTTCGAGCATACTTGAAGAACGTATTGCCAGTGGCGCCTTTACCACAGCAAAGAAGGTAAAGAAGTCTTCAATTAACCGATCGGGCAGCTTTGCCCTAAGAAAATGTTTGAGAATAATATTATCATCTACATCAGAAAGCGCTATTTTATAGAGGCCGTTGGTATCCATAAACTCATCAAAAACATCTGTACACAACACAAGCGTTTTAGGGATAACAACTTTGGCATTCTCAAATTCTTCATATTCGGGATGCCGTTTTATCATTGTATCTATAAATGCCAGTCCACGGCCTTTGCCCCCCAGCGAACCTTCTCCAATACGGGCGAAGTTAGAATAGCGGTCGAACCTATCGCGCTTAAATATGGCAACCACCCCCTGATTCTTCATCTTTCGATATTTTACAATTGCCTCGAAGATAATCTTTCGATGAGCATCAATATCTTGCAAACTCTCCCAAGTGATAGGTCTAAGGAATTCGGCAACAGGAAATACGGCACGAGAGTATAACCAACGCGAAATATGGTTACGACTTATATGGTAAAGGAATGATTCTGCAGGAAGCGAAAACACAATATTCTGTAACTCCTTGAGGTTTTTTACCCGGGCAATTTCTTCTCTGGTATCGGGATTGCGGAAAATAAAATCGCCGAAGCCGAAGTTATCTCTCACTATCTCGCGCAGGTCGACATCCATTTTCTTTGAATTTTTATCGATAAAGCATGCTCCCAGTTTATTGGCATAAGCCTCATTATTGGCTTCCGAACTCTGAATAATAAGGGGTACAAAAGGATCCTGTTTTCGTATTCTGTCGCACAGTTTTATGCCTGCCATTTCATCTTTCCTGCCTTCGCGGGGGAAACGCACATCTGAGATTACCCCCAATACATTATTTTTGTACTTTTCGTAAATGTAGGTTGCTTCTTCGTAAGAACGGGCCAGTACTATTTTAGGACGCCCGCGCATGCGCAATGTTTGCTGGTGGGCATTGAGCGCTTCGGTAGAAAATTCCTGACTTTGTTGGAGAACAAACTTATAAAGATTCGGTAGGATAGACGAATAGAAACGTATCCCATCTTCTACCAACAGTATTAACTGAACGCCCACTTCTTCCACATCGTGCTCCAGATTCATTTTGTCTTCGATCAGCTTAATGATGGATACAAGTAAATCTGTGTTTCCGAGCCAGCAAAAAATATAGTCGAAGGCGCTTAGATCTTCGTTGGCGATACGTGCCGTAATCCCTCTACTGAAAGGGGTAAGGATGATGATTGGTATCTGCTGGTATAAAGATTTAATACGCCTGCCGATGTCAAAGCTGTCATTATCTCCTGTGCCGGGCATACAAATAACCAGATCGTAGGGCAGTGCTTCCAGCTGGGCCAACGCCTCTTCTTCGGTAGATACCTGCGAGAAACGGGGCGGGTAACGAAGGGAGAGAGACATATATTCGTTGAATATTTTTTCATCAATACGCCCATCGTCTTCCAGCATAAAGGCATCGTATGGATTGGCTATGAGCAGTACATTAAAGATACGGCGGGTCATCAGGTTAACGAACTGTGTATCTTTGAAGTAAAGTTGATTCAATTTTAATTTGCTGAGCATGAGATTTTATGTTAAATATCTACCTTTGCAAATATAACATCAACTAAACGATTTTACCCCTTCTGTATTGAATAATTTACTACAACATATGGTTTTTGTGGCGAGAAAGGGATAAAGTATCGATGAAAAACTAAAATATAATTTATACTTTTGCATGGGTGTTTTTTCCCTTAAACCAGTTACCTTTGTTACTTAATAATTTATAATTACCTCCAATATGAAGAATTCACTTTTATTGCTTTTGATTATTATGGCAGCATCCTGCACTCCTCAACAGAAAAAGCTTGTTTACCCCGAAACAGCCAAAGAGAATGTGGCTGACACCTATTTTGGCACCGAAGTAGCCGACCCATATCGTTGGTTGGAAAATGACACCTCGGCAGCAACAGCTGCATGGGTTGAAGCGGAAAACAAAGTTACCTTCGATTATTTGTCGCAAATACCTTTTCGTAAGCAGCTATACAACAGGCTTATGGATTTAACGGATTATGAGAAATACGGTACTCCGTTTAAGAAACACGGGAAGTATTATTTCTACAAGAATGATGGTTTGCAAAACCAAAGCGTACTGTATGTGCAAAATTCGTTAGACGGTGAAGCTCGCGTGTTTCTCGATCCTAACAAACTTTCGGATGATGGTACAGTTGCATTGTCGGGATTGTCATTCTCCAATAATGGTAAGTATGTGGCTTACACTATCTCCCGTAGCGGATCCGACTGGCGCGAAATCTATGTAATGGATGCCAATACCGGTAACCTTCTTGAAGACCATATTCAATGGGCCAAGTTCTCGGGTGCAAGCTGGAAAGGCGATGGCTTTTACTACAGTGCTTATGATGCTCCTACTACAGGAAAAGAATTTTCGAATGTAAACGAAAATCACAAGATATATTACCACACTATCGGCACACCGCAAAGCAATGATGAACTTGTATTTCAGAACCCCAAAGAACCCAAACGTTTTTACAGTGCCTACTGCCCGGAAGATGAGAATGTACTATTTATATTCGAATCCGGAGCCAATCGTGGTAATGCTCTTTTCATGAAGGATATCACCAAAAAGAATGCACCACTTATTTCTTTGGCCACAAATGATGAATTTCAGTATTCTCCGGTAGAAGTAATTGGCAATGATCTATACTTTTATACCAATTATAAAGCGCCGAAAGGTAAAGTAATGAAAACTACTCTTAGCAAGCCGCAACTGGAGCATTGGATGGATCTCGTTCCTGAAAACGAATCTGTTCTGTCATCGGTTGATATTATTGGTGGTAAGATGTTTATCACTTACGATCAGGATGCTTCTAACCATGCATATGTTTATGACATGAATGGAAAGCGCTTGCAGGAAATTAAACTTCCAACTTTAGGATCGGTTGGCTTTAATGGGGATAAGGACGACAAGGAATGCTTTATGTACTTTACTTCATTTACTTATCCGGGATCAATCTTTACATATGATATGGATGCGAATACATATAAACTCTTCCGTACTCCTGAAGTTAAATTTAATCCCGAAGATTATAAAACAGAACAGATATTCTATGCCAGCAAGGATGGAACAAAGATACCAATGTTCCTTACTTACCATAAAGATTTAAAGAAAGATGGAAATAATCCGGTTTATTTATATGGGTATGGTGGCTTCAACATTAGTTTGAATCCGGGATTCTCTACCAGCCGTATTCCTTTTCTAGAGAATGGTGGAATTCATGTTCAGGTAAACCTGCGGGGTGGTGGCGAATATGGTGAAGAATGGCATGTTGCCGGAACTAAAATGCAGAAACAAAATGTATTCGATGATTTCATTGCTGCTGCCGAATATCTTATTGCCGAGAAGTATACCAACAGCAAGAAGATTGCTATTGTTGGTGGTTCAAACGGTGGACTTCTGGTGGGTGCTTGTATGACTCAACGTCCTGAATTGTTCCGGGTGGCTATTCCGCAAGTGGGTGTTATGGATATGCTACGCTATCATAAATTTACTATCGGTTGGAACTGGGCATCCGATTATGGTACCAGTGAAGATAGCAAAGAGATGTTCGAGTATCTATATGGTTATTCTCCGCTGCATAGCCTCAAACCGGGAACGGAGTATCCTGCAACTTTGGTTACTACTGCCGATCATGATGATCGTGTAGTTCCTGCTCATTCGTTTAAATTTGCTGCACGCTTGCAAGAATGTAATGATGGAACTAATCCTACGCTTATTCGTATTGATACCAAAGCGGGTCATGGCGCGGGTAAACCTATCACCAAGGTGCTAGAGGAACAGGCGGATACTTATTCGTTTATAATGTATAATTTGGGGATGGGGATGAAGTAACGTTCCCGAACGCTTGCAATCTCCCCCCCAAAAAATGTCCATTAGAGTTATTTGAAGCAAAAGTTATTAAACTACACGGATAAGAATGCCGCATGGCGTAGGGGGCGGCTCGCCCCTACACCATGCGGCATTCTTTCAAGGGAGAGGAGTTGCCAATAATAACGTTTAAATGCAAAAAACGTTTGATCACCTCTTCCTCAACTCCCCAAAATAAGCATCCAGCAACCTTCTTGCAGCAACAAAAGATGTCAAATCAGAATTTAATACCTGTCTTTCCTTTTCAGGTAAAAGATTCCTGATTATCTCATTATTATAAAAGCTATCCTTCAACTGCTCATTGATACTTTCGTACATCCAGTACTTACTCTGTTCATTTCTGCGATAATCGAAATACCCGTTCTGCTTTACGAAATCAATATACTCGTAAACCATATCCCATATTTCCTTTACGCCAATATTATAAAAGCCGGAATAAGTTAACACCTGTGGTGTCCATCCGGATTCGGGAGCGGGAAATAAATGAAGTGCGTTTCTGAATTGTGTAGCAGCAAGTTTGGCTTTATCAATGTTACTTCCATCGGCCTTGTTGATAACAATGCCATCGGCCATTTCCATGATACCGCGCTTGATACCCTGAAGTTCATCGCCGGTACCCGCCAACTGAATTAGCAGGAAAAAGTCGACCATCGAGTGTACGGCAGTCTCGCTCTGCCCCACCCCTACAGTTTCTACAAATATCTTATCGAATCCGGCGGCTTCACAAAGAATAATAGTCTCGCGGGTTTTACGTGCGACACCACCTAATGAACCTGCCGATGGGCTAGGGCGAATAAAAGAATGAGGATGTACGGATAGTTGTTCCATACGGGTTTTATCACCAAGAATACTTCCTTTGCTGCGTTCGCTGCTGGGGTCGATAGCAAGAACAGCAAGTTTGCCGCCTTTTTCTAAAACATGCAAACCAAATACATCAATTGATGTACTCTTTCCGGCTCCGGGAACTCCGCTGATACCGATACGGATGGAATTACCCGAATAGGGCAGACATTTTTCAATTACCTCCTGTGCTACCGATTGATGTTCGGGCTTTACGCTCTCCACCAAAGTAACCGCCTGACTAAGTATGGTAATATTTCCTTGTAATATCCCGTCTACAAACTCGCTTATCGTAAGTTCCTTTTTCTTTGGTTTACGGTTGTTTTTAAAATACGGGTTAACAGAAGAAGGCTGCTCGATGCCTTTATTCACTACCAAGCCTTTGTATTCTTCGCTGTTCTCGGGATGTTCTACCATGATATTTATATGATAATTTATTTTTTCTTATCAATTACGATATCAATAATAACCTTTGGCCTTTCGGGGTCATTGGTTATCATAAGAATACGCGGATGCCTCTTTTTATTTAAAAGTTGCTTGTCGATACTTACTTTCAGACGGGTTTTCTCTCCCGGCCTCAGCGCATTCTTTTTCAAATCTACGCCCACCGCAGGGTTAAATACCTGAAGCTTATTTATCTCTAATATCGATTTTCCGGTATTGGTAATCGTAATGTTATAATTGGCTTTATCCTTCTTTTCAAGCTTTTTATGAAGATCAACAGTTGTTTCCGATAATTTGATAGATGGCAGATTACTCTTCTCGGAGATACTCATATTCTTTAAGTCGGGTAAAAGCACTACCGATACGGGTATCTCGTTTTCTTCACCTACTTTATCTCCGGCAAAGCGAGCCAGGTAAACAGATGCCTGGGTTAATCCTAAATCAACTAATTGGTTGGTTAGCAACTTTACTGTGATTGTTCCTTTTTCTCCTTTTTGCAAAACATTCGGTTCTTTTGTCATTTCCAAATAAGATGGTAAATGCATAAGAACAGGTTCATAAGGACGATCCGACTGGTTCACAATGTTCAGAGTAAGAGTAGGATTTTGTCCTCTACGAACATCCGGAAAATCTAACTCTAACGTATCAACCAATATCTGACCAACTGAATGAGGATAAGCTTCGGAAGAAGAAGAGACTACCGGATTACGCACTACCTGCCCAGTGAAATACAGATACACCAGTTTGGTTGCCGCATTGCTGTAAATACCTACCGACTTTTTAAAATGCCCTAATGCTTTGGCATCGAAAGTAGCTTTTACTGTTCCCTTTTCTCCCGGTTGAATGGGTTTCTTTGTCCACTCGGCAATAGCACAGGCACAAGAGGTGGTTATATTGGTAAGCACCAACGGTTCGTTTCCCGTATTGGTAATTACGTATTCCACCGTAACAGGTTTCTTCCATTCAATTTGCCCAAAGTTATGGGTTTCTTTGTTGGAGGTTAATCTTGCTTGCGACCAGGCATTCAGGCAAACTGTTGCCAATATTAATATAGAGAATATTATACGCTTCATCTTTACAAATTTAATTTGGAAACAAAAATATACCTTTTCAGCGAGAAAGGAACAACTAACCGGCAAAGAAGTTCTAAAATATTTTAAATTAGTAAGTGAATAATATTACTTAATCTCTATTTTTACAGATGCGGAATGCGATGCATACTCCGGTGCATACGCACTCTGAATAATTGCCAAACCCGATTCGTAAGTACCTGTACGACTAACCCGATAGCTATGCTCTAATACATAAACCCCTTTGCCAAGCGAGTCGAAAAAGAAGTTAGTGGAAGCATCCTTCACAGCTACGTAACACCCAAAACCATTATTCCAGCTATAGCCGGATAAAGCACCGATTGGCTCGAAACAAGCACCACGCTGATCTTTCAACTGAACGAAATCCATAGCCCTGTCTAAAGTGATAGTGATGCGGGATACAACTTTATCACCAACAGCCAGTTGGGTATCGGCAGTAATGGGAACCAATTGTTTGCCAGAACCCTTAATGGTCTCTACATACAACTTCTTATCAACGCCCAGTTCTCCGGCATGGCGGTTTACTTTATCAATATCTTCGTTGTATTGAGCGTAAACAGCACCCCAGGCAATACCGTTATCACGCTTTTCAACCTTAGCTTTACCAGGCTTGCTCACCATATTCTTATCAGTAAACGATTGCTTGATGTAGCCGGTTCCCGGGATATTTTCTTGTGCGAGAGATAGCGTTTCCAATACTTTATTACCAATGGTGATGCGAACATTGCCACGGTTTTCAAGCAAATTAGCGCCACGATGCATTAAAGCATAAACGGCATTTGCGGTTGATACAGGAGAATCCCATTGCTGAGTTTGCTTTTGTTTCAACAACCAGATTTTCATCTCTTCAACCGTCTTCGCATCGTTAGAAACGACATCAAAGGCTTCCATTACGGCAACATGAATAGGAATACGAAGATCATTCCATCTATATGGAGATTCGTTGAAAGCAAAATACATACCCAGTTCATCGGTTGTAACCAGATGTTCTTTCAGAGAAGCCATGAAACCACCGGCATTCTTTCCGGCTTTACTCAAGATGATAGCAGACATGGCCTTCTCTTTTACCGATTGAGAAGATAAAGATTCGTTTACCTTACCCATGAAGTAATTATAGGCTTGGGTATTGGTATCCGGAACTTTCTCACCACCAATAGCAATCAGATAAAGATATTTCAACGCGCTACCGGATATTCCCGTAATCTTGCTTCCTTTCTTCTCTGCTTCGCGGATACGCTGGTATTCTTCCAAAGCTTCTTTATGAAGATAGTTAAATGCCAGCCGCTGCATGGCAACGATATCATTATCAGGCTTTTGTGTGGTAAGCAGGTTCAGGCGGATAAGCGTCTCTAAGATGTAATTTGTGATATAAAGACTGCCATTCATTCCTTTGTACCAGGTCCATGAGCCGTTATTGAGTTGAAGCTCTTTCAACTTGTTAAGAGCTGTGATATTGTTATTGCTTACATTATTCAGATCGAACAAAGTAGCAATCCTACGCATCTGATCAGCTTCCGAGTTAGCCTCCATTAACCAGGGAGATTCTTCTAACAGGATATTCTTTACATCCTGATTCTTCTGCAAGTTGCTTATAAATGTTTCTTTATCACCACCTTGAGCTTTCCATGCATCAAACATAGTCTTTATGCGTGGCTGGGCATTCATGATATAAGCAGCCAAACGATTCGCATAATAAGCAGTTGCCCACGAAATGGCATTATCATTGGTAGGCGTGCTTATTGATGGTAAAGTTTGGATAGCATACCATGCAGGATTACCGGAATACTCTACCGTAAGTTTCCTGTCGGTTGCTGTTTTGCTGTTGTTATTGAATAAAGATTCCAAAGAGAACTCACGGATTTCATTACCGCGCATAGGCATAGATACTGTTTCAATCATTCTTTCTTTATTAGAAAGAACCGGTAACAGATGTTGTTCTCCATCACTAAAATCGCCCCCATCGGCTATTATACGACAGCCAAGCATATCATATTTATCGGTAACGGGGAAAGTAAAGTTTACTCCGGCCGACTTTCCTGCTGCTGTTGTGAATTTTTCTTTCATTACGGAGATCACCTTTTCCGTTATCGGGTCGAAGAGGGTGAAGGTAACTGTTCCCGATACCGTTTTACCTGTGGTATTGGTGACAGAAGCAGCTACAGAGGTTTTATCTCCTATCCGCACAAACCTTGGAAGATTAGGCGTAAGCATAAATTCTTTGCTGGTTACGACTTCTCCTTTCAACATTCCGGTTAGCATTCCCTTAGTATGCGCATATCCGTTAAAGTTCCAACGGGTAAGACTTTCGGGCATGGTAAAAGAAATCACAATTTCACCCTTCTCATTGGTGCGTAGTTGCGGATAGAAGAAAGCTGTTTCGGAGAAGTTGGTTCGCAGTTCCTCCGGATTTGGTTCTAATATATCATTTTCCGCAAGATCATCTTGCTCATCTTGAGAGGCTGCTTCCAAAGATTGAGGCGCCACTTTCAAATACTGTTTCACCATTTGTGACCCGGCGGAAGCTCTGACGAGCCTGGAACCGCCACCAACGGCTACCTCACTCCCACTTACGAATTGTATCTTTTCCCATGGAGCCCAGAAATTATCATATTGCAATGAAGGAGGATACTTCCAGCTCTTTCCATTTACTACAAAACTAAAGTAATTTGTTCTGTGATGGTAAGTTATCCATGAAACGCGGGGCAATAAACGACGATAATTCAACATTAAAGATGGGCTCGATTTCCATATCTTATCTAATGAAGCATCATAAAGGGTTGCAAGCATTTCGGCTTCGGCGGGCATTCCCTGCGAATCTTTTATCGTTAAACGCCATTCTTCTTTCTGTCCGGGACGAAGTTTATCGCGGAATACTTCCCATTTCATCTTGAGTTCCTTATCCGGCATTGTCTTTTCAATCCGCACTTGTTGTATAAATACATTGCCGTTCTTAACAAAACAGAAAGAAATCAGTATGCCATCGCCGTATTTCTGCAAAAAAGGAATATCAAAACGCATCAATGCATCCGTTAGAATGAAACTTTTGCTTTCCACCTTTCCACTTACAGAAAATACATCCATCATTACATACGTATCCTCATGCGATGTTCCGAATACAAAGGAAGCAGGAGTTTTCTCATCGAACTTCAAGTTAATAGGATAATACCACAAATCTGTTTCTACAGGTGGATGGGTATCTTTTGGAGAAAATAGGATTAGCTCTTTTTCGGCTGTCGCTTCGTGCCCTGCAAGATCTTTCGCAGCTATAACCAGCTTGTAGGCGCCCGAAGGAAGTGAGTTAAAATGGGGCATTGTAGTTTCTTTGTTGGAAGTAAAACTACCTGTCAATACCGGATCTTTCGCTGTTTTCTTTTCTTTATAGTCGGTAATATCATACAATTTATAAGCGCCCTCAACATTTACAGGCCGACCGCTAAGATTGGTAGCTGCAAAAGTTATCTTTATGGGTTCTTCCTTGTTAACCTTATCTTCCACTGTTATATCCAGCAACAACGAGCGCAATCCTGCCGCAATAGTAGTGGTAGATGATTGAGTTTCGCCTGCGACATTGGTTACAGTTGCCTCAATAACATAATTATAGAATCCATCCAGTTGCTTTCCTTCTATCTGTTCATCCGGTTGAAGAGATGCCGCGATAGAGAAATCACCATTATCATCTACAGCAACAGTTCCCGAACCGATAAGTCCATCACCGGTTATATATCCTCTCCACCAATCGCGTCTGGAGCGTTTTATGGTATAATTTACAGTAGCATCCTGAACCGATACGCCACTGTAACTCTTAACATTTCCTTTCACCCGAACGTTATCTCCCACACGGTACGAACCCTCTAAAGGAGCAAAAGTTATATCAAATGTAGGCCGCTTGTATTCTTCCACGCGAATTCTTATACTTCCCTTTTCTGTAGAGAGTATATACATACCGTTTAATCCGCCAACCGGTAAAGCAAACTCGGTAGAGAATGAGCCATACTCATTGGTACGTATTTCTTTTTTACCGATTTCGCGTCCGTTACTATCCTGCAAACGCAAATTGTAAGTTTGGTTAGCAATAACATTGGCAGTATCCGACAGTAAATTATAAGCAATGCCTTTTACGTACACCGTTTGGCCGGGTCGGTATAGAGAACGATCGGTTAGTAATTTAACTCCGGGCGAAGGCTTTTCAACGCTTTTATCCGTAGGAGCCACATAATACCCATCATTGATGTATTGCAACATCATTGATTTGTCGTTGCCTTTCCTCACGGTTATTTGCTGAAATCTTTTATCCTTAACAGCAGTAATCGCTCTTCCATCGGCCCCTGTGGTAAGCGTTTCTGCCAGAAGCCAATCTCCTTTTTCAATGGTATACAAACATACATCGGCATCTTGTACAGGATGCCCGGTCATTCCATCTACTACCACTACTTCAAATTTATTATCGGGTAGTTTAGCCGTTAAGATATTGAAACGGGTAACAGATATTAATTGTTCCGATTTTCTTTTACTACCGGCGGCAGGTGATACACGAACCAAATAAAGTCCTTCTTGTTGTGGGGTAGTTATAGTAACAACTGTATCCTGTTGGAGATATTCGGGAAATTTCGCCAGAGGAACAGTTTGGGTACTCACCTTGGTTAAATAACTCTTTAATTTCTTATAGTCATTATACTTCACAAGAGGAGATTCTACCGAAAGGTTAACTTTAAAGATTTCAACTAAAAAGTTTGACAGGTTGCGATGGGTAATGCTCAATTTATAATCAGACCCGGGATACAAGATTTCATTACCGCTTATATGAATAGTCCCCTCAAGAATCTGTTCCCGTTCTCTCTTTAAAGTATTTATTCTCTCATAATCAGGAAATTTCGCAATGGCTTCATCGGCTGTTGCCAACGCCTTAACATACTCGCTACGGCTACGAAGTATCGATGTTTTTTCCAGGTATATTTCGGTTGAAACCGGAACATCGCTATTCCCTTCCAGCAATTTATCCAAGGCAAGAAGATATTCATCCCGGTTACTTTGGTAATCATACTTCAGTTTATCCAAAGATGCCAGGATGAATGCACTTTTGTTATTTCGTTTTGCATACGTACTTGTAAGCCGATTAAAGATATCTTCAACGGCACTTTTCGTTTGCGCGGATTGATCCAACCAGTCTAATTTCTTGAGATTTTCTACGCCTTTCAGTGCCAGTAAATGGTACATATCGTGCCGGTAATACTCACTGGTGTTGCCCTGTATCACAAACGGGCGGTAATCTTTGGAGGATGTTGCCAACAAAAGCGTTGCATCTCCCAGAGCAGCGCGGGTGTGATCTAATACCTTTTTAATGAATAAATTAGCACTCCATTCGCGAATATCATCGGGGGCATCTTCGGTTATATCTGTTCTTTGGCGCAACTGCCACTGGTTATTTACCGCATAATCCGAATAAATTCCTGCAATAATTGTGTGCAGTATAGCACCTTCCACATCGTTTTTAGTAGTTCGGACCCATTGCTCCAGTCCTTTTAAATCTACATAAAAGCTATCCGGGGTTAATTGGCTTTGATAGGCCGAACGTGCAGTATATGCTTTCAACATTTGTGGAGAATTCTTTTCAGCCTCTGCCTTCTTAAAGATTTGCTCCGCTAATTTAATAGCCGATTTAGGCAGACTTTTCTTTTGCGCCTCTTCAACCCGTATCCAAAGTTTGTCATACGTTTGTCCTTGCATCTTCGTAGGGATTATGAACAAGATAATGAATGAAATGAGTAAAAAATAATTCTTTCTCATAATGTATAGTATAAATTCAGCTTTTAGAGAATAGATTGTTTTTCCATAAAGATTCCACAAATATACACTTACCCTTTTAATGTTTTAATATATTGCGTTAAATATTTAAATATGCAGGAACAATAATAAATACAAAATGCGCGTTGCATTTCTCTCAACAGCACGTTGCATTTGTCTCAACAGCAACGTGGTAATTCGAAAATGCGCGTTGCATTTGAGAAAATGCGCGTTGCATTTGGGACGACACTAACCTGTATAAAAAGTCTAATTTACATTAACTCTAATGTTATTTCTTAAAGAATTTATCAAAGAAAACGAGTTGATAATCTATTGAATTATCCCAGTAAGCAACACTATGACCACCAGGACGCACAATGAAATCATGACCTATTTTATGTTTCAATAGTTTTTGGTGAAAATCATTATTCACTTTAAAAAAGAAATCATCGTAACCACAATCAATAATAATTGCCAAATCACCATCTTTAAGTTTGTCTATCTGATTAATTACGGTATGCGCGTCCCATACTTCGGCATTCTCTGCTGCTTTTCCTAGTTGTTTCGACATTTCCCAGTTGGTAGGAAACGGGCGGATATCAAGTCCACCACTGGTACTACCGGCTGCGCCGAAAACATCTTTATGACGGATAGACAGCCACATTGCCCCATGCCCCCCCATGCTGAGCCCCGTAATGGCACGTTTACTCCGATTGGCAATGGTAGGATAATTGGCATCAACATAGTTTACCAGTTCTTTAGAAACAAAGGTCTCATATTTGTAAGATGAATCTTTAGGACTGTCCCAGTACCAACTGTTTTTTCCATCGGGACAAATAAAGATAATGCCCTTTTCATCTGAAATCTTCTTTAAATCAGGCTTTATACCGAGCCATGCTTTTGCATCGCCGCTGTAACCATGCAATAAATAAACCACCGGATAATTACCTTTTTTTTCCGGAACAATAGTAACTACCTGCACATTTTTATTCATGGAAGCGCTTCTTACCTGAATTGTATCCACCTTCGAAGCATTGGCAAGTATTGCCAACAGAAGAGTTAACGAGAGAAGAAATGATTTCTTTTTCATGATATTTGAGCTTTTATGTTTATAGTTTTTGAGTATTAACACGTATTGATACTTAATTATTTTAAATAAGATGCGAATATAAGCAAATCTTGCGGGTATATATATTACATTTCCGGTTAAAGTTAAGGTTTTTTGAACCGAACAATCAATAAGATTGTTTATCTTGCAACGTACAATAATAATATAGAGAACATAGAGATTATGTTAGAAAATATTTTAAGTTTAGTAAAGAACACTGTATCCGGAAGCATTGCGAATAACAGTCAGGTACCGGAAGAAAAGAAGAGTGAGGCCATCGAAACCACTGCTAACGCGGTTACCGATGGTTTAAAGCAAAATTTTTCATTGGATAATATGGGGAATCTTATGAATTTATTCAAAGGAGGTTCTTCGGTACAGAGCAATCCGGTTACAAGCAGTATTCAAAGCACAGTTGCAAATGCTTTATCACAAAAGGTGGGACTCTCCAGTACAATTGCTACTGCAATTGCTGCAACAGTTGTTCCTATGGTGATGAAAGCTATCGCGGGTAAAGTAAATGATCCGAATGAAAAAGGTTTCGATCTTCAAAATTTGATGAATGCTTTCGGAGGAACAGAGAATAAAACCCAGAGTGTAGGAAATGAGATTCTCGGGGGATTAGGAAAGTTGTTTGGAAAGTAATATAGTTGAAGCCATTTCAGTTAACCTTTTGCAGGGTAATACTCCGAACACCCAAACGGCCGAGTGTAAAAACAAGGTTGTAGGCATAACCGGGCATCAGTTTCATCTTCTGTTGCAACTGTTGGGCGGCAAATGGTTGAATGGCAAATCCGGCTAAATCTTGTGGCGTGGCCTGATAATCATCAATAACCAAATAGGCTAATTGCGCTTTTATCAGATCAATGCCACTGGGTACCAGATAATTTGTTCCGAGTTGCAGCGTGTATGTTCCGTATAAGCAATCTGCCAAATCGCTTTCTTTTGCACGTATAGCATACCGACCACTGGCAACCGCACCATTTATCCGTACTTGCAAACTGGTGGGAAGTTGATCTGCCGGACTATCGGGATCAATGGCAACACTTACATTTACCTGTGTCATTACATGGCGAAATTGCAGTACCACAGCCGGATTAGCCGAACTTCCCGGTGTTCCCGAAGGAGCATAAGAAAGAACAACTTCCGGATCGCTCCTTCTTTTTCCACAATTACTCAATAGGGCATCATTGTTTAGGGTTGTTCCGGCTGTAAGAACCATCCTATCGTTGGGCGCTTTTCCCGAATAAGCAAATACACTTATCTCGGTATCATCATCTAACGGGTAGCATGGCGCCGCATCCGGAAAAATCATATTTATAGTTTCGTTGGGTGATATACCCTGTGAAAGCGTTACTGGTGTTTCATCGAAGTATACAATAGGCAAATCCGGAAAGAATGCTTTTACGTAAATATTATCTCGCGAAGTTCGGGCTCCGGTTACTATTCCCGATAACTTTATCCGGTCATTTCCAGGTTCTGGCTTTGCCGTTTCCTCATCATCAGAGCAGGCCGAAATAACCACAAACAGAGTAAGTAAATAATATACTTTTAATCTTTTCATTTTAATCTATTTTATTGTCGTGAGCACATGCGTATTTCAATTCAATGTGCATTCATTGAAAACAACGGCAAAGAACAAAAGGTTCTAATATTTTATATAATTGGATTATATTTTAACGAAAAGTAAATGGAAAGTAAAACAAACAAATGCGGTTTTTAAGAAATCTGTATAGCGCAAATAGCAAATATTAAGTTAATATGTTTTCTATATCTATATGGAAGAAGCAAATTTATTTCCGCTCCATGTTAAAACCAGTGTAGACTGAACATAAGGCTGAATTTTTTCTTTGTCACCCCTTTCCATATAATCAGGAGTGGTATAAGTAAATGATATTTTATCAGCATCTTTGTCTAATTCGGCTTTCATTAAAAACAGATCTGCCTTTTTCCTTAATAAATTGTAGTCATTTTGTTGAGATTCAGATGGTGTTTTATAAAAGTTATCGGCAACGGGCAGGGTTATATATTCTGCCAATGGCAATTCTTTCCAATCGGCGCTATAAAATTTAATGGTGCTATCGCACACAGGCGCGCATGCTGTAGTTACCACACAGATAATTTTCTTATCGTTACTTGTAGAAAGTAATTTCATTTCCCAAATACTTTTATCTGTTGTTTTGATTCGTATGTAGGAGTCGGTAAGATTGGTCATTTCGGATTCGCCTTCCAGTTTATTTTTCACTTTGGCGGTCATTTTGCTTTCAATAAAGTCTACAAAGTCGGCCCGGTTAATGGCAGTTAGCGTTGGCACTAATGAGTCTGGGATTGCGGCGAATACGGTTTTGGCGTCTTGGGCAGAAAGGGTTACCGCAAATAATACAGTGAGCGAGAGTATGATTATTTTTTTCATTTCTATTAATTGGTTTTATATCTTTTCAGGTCTTCCTCCATTTTTTGCATCTCCGGATAAACGCCAAAAAGAATATTCGTAAATATCACCTTATTAAAATCTTCACACGAATTATATAATTTACCGACATGCTTAGGATCGGTCAATTTAGCTTTTTCTAAATTCAATATTTCATCACAAACTTTCTTCCCCAAGGAAACACACAACGAATAAAGATTATGGCCTCTTATATATAAGTAAACATTCTCTTCCGTAACACCCAATTTCTTGTATTTGTTCTTCTCTGCATTTAAATCGAAGTCAGGGAAACTTGCTTCAAGAAAATTTATTTTATCATTAATCTTATGCTCTAATTCTTCCATTAAAACTTTCGATTGATTTTGAACATCTCTATCAATAGCAACCAAATTAATTATCGAGCAAAATTCATCTTTATCAAAAGCAGTTGGATTATCGCGAAACAACGCAATGTGCCATATAAAGAGATTGTATATTATACGAGAATAATTTTCTAAAAAGGCCTTGAAATCATATATTGTATTATCAAATTTGCAAGATGACTTACATACATCATCTAATCCTTCACAATGGCAGATATGATTTTCTATAGAATAAGTATAAGTTTGAAAAACAAAATGATCAGCATCCAAATCAGGCTCACCCAATAAATAACGATAGTCGCTATCTATACAGATAATAAAATTACGATTAAGATATGGCTTAAATTTCAAACATTGTTCGCATCCGGAAGTGTCATTTCCATTCTCATTTTTAGAGTAAGGAAGGAAACGAAAGCTGTCTTCCGGAAGAAATCTATCAAAGAAAGGTTTCCAGAATATTTTATCAGCATCACCTTCTAAATGTACAACCGCCCTGCACTTCTTTTGCAATATGGGAATATTGGTATAATATCGAGCTAACGACTGATAATGCTTATGTTGGTGTTGCTTATTCGACATCGCTTGTTATATCTTCCATATAAACTACTTTATCTCCCCAACCATCTCCGAACATACCCGGAGAATGCGTTGCGATTATAATCTGGCATTTAGGATTTAACTCTCTGATTGTATTTATCAATTCAAACTGCCAATCTATATGCATAGATATTTCAGGTTCATCCATAAGAAGAATGTATGGTTTTTCTTCCATAAGGAAAGCCTTAAACATAATAAGAAGGAATTGTTTTTCTCCGGAAGAGAGTTGTTCTAATTGAATGATACTATCTTTTTGTTTAAAGACCAATTTATTGGATTGAGGATCTATTTCAATTGTTTTATTAGTAGATGCAAATTGTTTATTGATTAATTTAAAGAAAGACTGAATACGTTCATTTATCTGTTTGGCTTGTTTTGGATAGTTGGTTGCTTTAAGACGGTAATCGAAAAAAGTATTTTTAGACTGCCCAGTTGTATAAATAAGATCTAGCAGATCTAAAGTTAAAGGTGATTCAGATTTCTTTTTGTGAGAAGATAAAACATCGAACGTGCTGATAAATTCTCCTCTAACCGGCGAACCTGCAAAGACACAAAATTCATCTTTAGCAGCGTTTTTCTTCAAACTTCCTCCGTTTAAAATACTCTTCCATATAATATTTAATAAGGTTGTTTTACCACTACCATTTATTCCAACAATGATATTAATATCCTCATTTATATTTTCCCATAAGATGTTTTTTATACCCCACAGGCCATTTACTTCAACCTTATATAAATATGCCATAATATATTTTATTCAACTACACAAAGGTAGGAGTTTTTATTTCGTCCCCAAATATAAGAACATCATTCCAATTAACACCAGAAGCAGGTCGATTGCTTTACTTTTTAAATTCTTTTCACGGAATACCAGTGCCCCAAACAGGAAAGAAACAATTACACTACTGCGTCTCACCATTGATATTATAGATATCATTGAATCTTCAAAGCTCAAAGCATAGAAGTAAGCAAAATCAGCAGCCGACAAGAAAATGGATATAAGTATTATTGTCCATTTCCATTTAAACGGAGTTGTAGATTTTCGTTTGGGTAACCACAACAAAAGCAAGATTGGACACATTATAAAGACTTGGTATATATTATACCATGACTGGATAAGCATTGGGTTAAATTGCTTCATCAGGTATTTATCGTAAAGTCCGCTGATTGCTCCCATTATGGTTGCCATGACAATGAAGAAGATCCACTTATTGTGTTTAAAGTCTATTCCTTCTTTCTTTCCCGAATTGCTTAGCAGAAAAAAGGATACAATGGCTAAGGAAACTCCTATCCATTGATAAATATTTAAACGTTCGCCAAATAGAAGCATGGCGCCAAGCAACACCATTACCGGACGGGTTGCATTTATGGGGCCAACAATGGTAATGGGCAAATGCTTCATGCCGAAATATCCGAATATCCATGAAGAGAGTACAATAAATGATTTGATTATAATGAATTTATGAACATCCCAACCTGCTTGTGGTACTTCGAAGATTGTACCACTTATACTATCGGGAGCATAGATGGATAGTAATATAAAAGGAATAAATATGAAACTGGAAAACAATGTATTCAGGAAAAGAATCGGTAGAACAGCATTGTCTTTTAACGACTGTTTCTTAAAGACATCATAAAATCCCAGCAATAAAGCTGACAGAAAGGCTAAAGCTAACCACATAATAAATTGAAAATTAAGAGTAAAGAATGGGGATTCAATTTATGAATATTTCTTCCGGATATTCAATATCAACAAGGAATAATCCTTGTCCGGGAACAGAGGTTCCTGCTTTACAGCGATCTTTGTTTTCAATGACTTGCCTGAATCCGTTTAAAGTTAATTTACCAAATCCAACCTCCAGCAGGGTACCCACAACGGCTCTAACCATGTTACGGAGAAACCGATCTGCCTTTATAGTAAATACCCAGGTAAACGCATCCGTCTGTTTCCAGTGCGCAACCATAACGTTGCAATTATTTGTTTTTACATCTGTATGCAATTTACTGAAGCTGGTAAAATCAATATAATCAAACAATACACGGGCAGCTTCGTTCATTTTCTCAAAATTGGGCGGGTTGTGCAATCTATAACGGTATTGCCTTTCGAAAGGATGCTTTTGTGTAATTACGTAATACTTATAAGTACGAGATAACGCATCAAACCGGGCGTGTGCCTCCGGTTTTACTTTCTTTACTTCATAAACAGATATATCGGGAGGCAAAATACGGTTCAGTTTTTCTCTGATCATAACAAGATCCAATGATTCTTCATAATCGAAATGAGCAACCATTAACGAGGCATGCACTCCAGCGTCTGTTCTTCCGGCTCCAACTACTTCTATTTCTTTTCTTAGAAAAGTAAAAAGTGCTTTCATTAAGACTTCCTGCACACTAATGCCATTGGGTTGAATTTGCCAACCATGATAATTGCTACCATCGTATGCCAAATAAATGAAATAACGCTGCATTCTTTTTTAAGTATTTAAGTGAGGTAGAGCCCCTTTTTTATACCCCCGTAGTAATTCTTCTATTTCTAAGCGTTTCTTTCCCGGAAGCTGTAATGATTTGACGTTGATAAACCCATCATTAGCGGCTACTCTCAGATAAGTTTTACCATCTGTTTGTATTGTTCCGGGCACAAGCTGATGCGCTTCCTGTATCTTCTCGGCGCTGAATATTTTCATTACGACAGTTTCGTTCTCGGTCACCATCTCTGCCCATGCTCCCGGATAAGGAGACAATCCGCGAATAAAATCATATATTTTTTTTACCGGTTGTTGCCAGTTTATCTTGCATGTTTCTTTAAATATCTTTGGGGCAGGAAGAAGCTCACCAACCAATGCCATATCTTCCTGCGCTATTGGTTTTATAGCGTTGTTTATAATTGCATCTACTGTTTCCAGCACCAAATCACCGCCCAAGGTCATTAGTTTATCGTGAACAATGCCTACATTATCTGTTTCGGCTATCGGAATTTTCACTTGTTGAATTACTTTTCCCGTATCTATTTCGTGTGTAAGGAAAAAAGTAGTTATTCCGGTTTCGGTTTCTCCGTTAATCACCGCCCAGTTAATAGGGGCAGCTCCCCGGTATTGGGGCAATAAAGACGCATGCAGATTGAAGGTTCCAAGAGGCGGCATATTCCATACTACTTCGGGTAGCATTCTAAATGCAACTACTATTTGCAAATCCGCTTTCCAACTGCGAAGCGCTTCCAGAAAATCTTCATCCTTTAATTTCTCCGGTTGAAGCAAAGGCAAATGGTGATCAATGGCATATTTTTTTACAGGAGAGCACTGTAATTGATTGTGGTGCCGCCCCACGGATTTATCGGGCATGGTTATAACACCAACAACGTTATAGTGGCTTTCCACCAATCGTTTGAGAGGTTCTACCGCAAAATCGGGAGTACCCATATATACTATTCTCAGGTTATCTTTGCTCATTCAAGTTTATTTTACGTTATTAATCTTCCGAGAACTGCACAAGCAATCCTCTATACGCATTAAATATCTTCGATTTAGAAACAAATCCAAGGTATTTTCCCTCGGTACTTACAATTGGCAAATTCCATGCTTTCGTATCATCAAAAGTACGCATTACCTGTTCCATATTATCAGTATCATAGAGTCGGAGTGGAATTGCAGTCATCAGTTTTTCAACTGTAAAACGATGGTATAATTCCTGGCGAAACATAATGTTACGTATATCATCAAGTAAAACCATGCCCAACAAAACCCCTTCTCTATCCGTAACCGGAAATACATTACGTGGCGATGTTGATATTACGTTAACCAATTCGCCCAAATCCATTTCGGGATGTACAACAGAGAAATCTTTTTCTACCACATTCTCCATCTTCATAAGTGTAAGCACTGCCTTGTCTTTATGGTGAGTTAGCAGCTGACCTTTCTTCGCTAAACGCATGGAATAGATACTATGCGGTTCAAAAATTATTATGGTAAGATAGGAACTTACAGCAACTATCATTAAAGGCAGGAAGAGATCATACCCTCCGGTAAGCTCGGCAATAAGGAATATCCCGGTAAGGGGGGCATGCATAACACCGGCCATTACTCCGGCCATTCCCATTAAAGCAAAATTGTTTTCCGGAAGATTGGGCGTAAACTCAAAGAAGTTACTGAAATAAGAAAAGATGAATCCTACAATGCACCCAAGGAAAAGCGAAGGTGCAAAGATACCCCCGGTACCTCCTCCTCCATTGGTTGCTCCGGATGCAAAAACTTTGAGAAGAACTATTAATAATAAATACAACAACAAAAGATTTGCATGTCCGTAAAAGATTGAATTGTTCATAATACTACTCCAATCTCCAAAGTTTCTTCCGTTTAGCAACAAATCAATGGTATCATACCCCTCGCCATAAAGTGGAGGAAACAGGAAGATAAGAATACTTAACACTATGGCACCGAGAATTAATTTCTTATAGGGATTATTGAGCTTCCCGAAAATTCCTTCAAACCATATCATTGCTCTGGTAAAATAGAGAGACACCAGGCCACAGAAAATGCCCAATAAAATTACATAGGGTATTCTTTCCATGGCAAATGTTTCTTCTAAATTAAACTTAAACATAGCCTCTGTTCCGGTTAGGATATAGGATACGGAAGCGGCAGTTACCGATGATATCAGCAATGGTAAAAGCGAGGTCATGGTAAGGTCGAGTAGTAATACTTCTATCGTAAATACCAACCCGGCAATAGGTGCTTTAAAGATACCCGCAATGGCACCAGCCGCGCCACAGCCCACTAAAAGCATCAATGTGCGGTGTTCCATTTTAAACAAACTCCCCAAATTGGAGCCTATGGCCGATCCTGTAAGTACAATGGGCGCTTCGGCTCCTACCGATCCGCCAAACCCGATTGTTATGGAACTGGCAATGGTAGACGACCATATATTGTGGCGCTTGATTCTTCCTTTTCGCCGCGATATAGCATAAAGTATTTTCGTAACCCCATGGCTTATATCGTCTTTTACAACATAACGCACAAATAATCCGGCAATAAATATCCCAACAATCGGATATACCAGGTAAAGGTAGTTGGCTCCTGTCGAGCTGAAATTATTGGTCAAGAAATCCTGAATAAGATGAATTAAGTATTTCAATATCAATGCGGCAAAAGCGGTGAAAATACCAACAAGAAAACTTAACACCAGGATAAATTGTTTTTCTTTAATATTCTTTTCACGCCACAAACTAAAACGTTGGAATAAACTTTCTTTCTTCATTTTCAAATTATTCTCTCAAGATCTTTATAACGCCCCCCTTCTGTAGTTTGACAATACTTGAAGGCTTAGGCTTGCTTAAATCATCTTGTCTATAAGACACAATGTAGTCTACCGCCGATTTTATTTCTTCACTTATTTCATTGAAGTTGGCCGGGGATGGTTGCCCGCTGATATTCGCGGAAGTGGATACTATAGCTTTACGAAATCGTTGGCATAGTTGCCGGGAAAAGTTTTCACTTGTAACTCTAATCCCTATGCTACCGTCTTCTGCCAAAAGATTTGTTGCCAGATTACGGGCGTTGGAATATATTATTGTTAATGGTTTATCTGTAAGTTCTATTAAGTCCCATGCAACATCCGGAACTTCACCCACATAAAAATCTACTTTCACGGCAGAGTCTACCAGCACCAGCATGGCTTTACTGTCCATGCGTTGTTTTATTTCATAAACACGCTTAACGGCTTCCCGGTTCGTTGCATCGCATCCTATACCCCAAATAGTATCGGTTGGGTAAAGTATTACTCCACCCTCCTCCATCACCTGGCATGCCTTTTTAATGTCTTCCGTCATTCCGGTTAAAAGTTACTGATTTTACATTACGAGTTTACAAAGTTACGAGTTTTATAGACAGTTGTTACAAATTGCCGTATATTTTATAACTTTGCGCCTCGTAACTTTCATGTATAACTATTAATCCTAAAATTATGAGCCCTCTTGACGATTTAAAATTTCACCATACGTTGCCAATACAGCTCCGATTCAATGATGTTGATAAGTTTGGCCATGTAAATAATACCGTTTACTTTACATATTACGATCTGGGAAAGACCGAATATTTCTCCACAGTTTATCCTTCTCTGGATTTAAACAAATATGGCATTGTTGTAGTGCATATTGATGCGGATTTCATTACTCAAATACTTGGCACCGATCCGGTAGCGGTAGAAACCGCTGTTGTTGAAATTGGTAATAAAAGTATGAAGATGGTTCAGCGGGTAGTTAACACCCAAACAAATGAAGTGAAATGCTACTGCAAATCAATAATGGTTGCTTTTGATTTGGAAACTCATGATTCTATGGAGATTCCGGAAGATTGGAAGGAAGCAATTTCTGCTTTCGAGAGAAGGGACGTAAAGAAAAAGCGCGAAGAATGTTGATTTTTCAGTACATAACACCTGTGTTGTACCGGTACGATGTAGGTGTCGTGTCGATACAACGTTGCATTTTGAAATTAGCAACGTGCTGTTTACTCAAATGCAACGTGCTGTTTACTCAAATGCAACGTGCTGTTGAGACAAATGCAACGTGCATTTAGGAGAAATGCAACGCGCATTTGGTTTAGAAAAGAATATCTCCATTAATGATGCGAGGCCTGCCAGTTCAATTCTACCTTCTTCTCCGGCATATTCCATGCGGAGACAAATAAATTTACATCCGAATTATCAATAAGTTTATTATCCACAGTAAACTCTAAAGCGCGTTTTTCGCCCGGAACAATGCCAATATAATTATCATCCCAGAATACCGGATATATTATATCGCCGTTATTATTACGAATAACAAAACGAGTCATCAAACTTATAGCCTCTGAGGTATTTGTTACATTTAACTTTACTTTATAATTATTGCCCACTACCTCAACAGCAGAAATAACATCCAAAGTGGTTTCGGGCAATGAACTTAGCTTAGTAAAATCAGCAAATTCCGCAAATGGTGTACGCTTCCAGTTTGTCTTCTCCCAATCATATTTATCTATCTTTCCGGAAAGACAATAAAAATTCCGAACGATAAAGGTATCTTTCTTATCATACAGCTCCAGTGTAAGAAATCCATTTTCAGCAATGCTATCTAACTGGAATACTTTCTTCGACAAGTCTGCTTCCACACGAAAATCTATTTTGGCCTGATGTAGTATTTCCGAATCCGGTCCGTAAAATGAAATGGTTGCCTTTCTTTCAACCGGGGTAATTCCCTCATTTACATAATAAATACCATTATCTTTATAATTGTAAATAAGTTGCTGGGGCATGTTTGCTCTCTTTACGCCATAATAACCGGCAGTTGGAATCAGGTAATAATCGTATAATTGCCAGTACATTGATGGCCATGCGGAGTTCAGCATCCATTGTACAATACCCGTTGCGCCGGATACATTTACCCGGAAAGCTTCGAACATGGCTTTGGTGCTCTCGTAATTCAACAAATCCGCTTTGCGAAGATAGTCTGTCAGGTCTTTGGCTTTACCATATTTTTGATCAACCGCTTCGGTAAGAATATTTAAAGACTTCATTGACTTAGTACAATGATAATCCCAGTACTCGTTAAGTGGCCACAATTTATCTTCCGGAATTATCTTCCTGATCGACTCGATAACCGGTAGTTGGGCGCCGATTCCTGTTTCCGTATTAAAGCCGAACGCACCGCCGTGTTTGTTATCTATGTACCAATAATTCGGTCCAACGTATTCGTAGGGTCCATTCATCTTCATGCCGGAAGCACCGCTAACATTACTTTTCTGCTTCGAAGCCGCGGAAATATATGGCCGCGTTTGGTCTGTTTCCTGTAAAACCTTGAAATATTTTTCTTCCAGTGCCGGACGAGGCATTTTATCACTTCCCCCAAACCAAGCAATGATACTTGGATGGTTTCTTAACCACAATATCTGATCTCTAAAGGATTCGGATATAAGATTCATATCTTTCAGAGAGATAATGCCACCATATTTATCTACCGGCCCCCCTAAATGATTATTCCATTCCCAGTGGCAGCTCCAACCCACCAATACCAGTAAACCATATTTATCGCAGAGGTGATATATATTTTGAGATGTACCCCAAAATCCTTCGAAACGAATGGAATTAAGGTTCATATCTGCTACATATTGAACCTGTATTTCGTTTGTTTCAGGAGTATCGCGCAGGAAAATATCATCTGTCCATCCGGCGCTTTTAATGAGTACTTTCTTTCCGTTAAGAATAAATCCTCTGTCCTTCTCATTTATAAAATAATCCTTGATCTCACGAATGCCAAACGAAACAGTATCACTATCTGAAACCTTATCAGCTGTTTCAAATTGCAGATGCATTTCATACATTTCAGCATTTCCAAGATTACGGCACCACCACACACGTGGATTTTGTATATAAAGCGCCTCTACCTCCCGAGATGTTAGTTTCACTACTTTTTCTTCACCGGCATCTAAGGTTACAGGAACCAAAAACTCTATGCCACCATCGCATTGTCCCTTTAAATTACCTTTTACTTTATTATTCGAATGATTCTTTAGAGTGGTTTCAACCGTTAACCATGCTTCATCCAATGTTCCGGTATTGAGTTTAGAGTAAACATATGAGTTCTTCATTTCTACTTTACCGGTTATTTCCAGGTAAACATCTCTAAATATCCCCATGCTTTCATCTGCCGGACGATGATTCCAATCAACAAAGCCGATATTAAAGTCGCCGGGTTGCGCGCGGAATATTTCCACAGCAAGAACATTGTGCTCTTGCAAGTATGGGGTTATATCGAATGAGAATTGCTTAAAAGCTCCGTGAAATTCATTTCGGGAAGTAATTTGAGTTCCGTTTAACCAAACATTTGCCGAATAACTTATTCCATCGAAAAACAGGTGAGCATGCTGACTTCTTGATAAAAGAGGTAAATCAAATTCTTTTCTATACCACCAGGAGTCATTAAAAGGTGTACGGTCTACTTCTTTATAATTCAATCCTGTAAAAATATCTTCGTATTGTCCGTTATTGGTGAGCACGCCCATTACAGTAGAAGGTACCGAACCATTATACCACTCCGAGCTGTTTGCAGTTCCTGTTGATATATCACTTCCCGAACCGGATATCTTTCCGGAAGATTGCACTTTCCAGTTATTATCCGATAACATTATCTTTTGAGGCTGAATATTATCTTCTGTTTTACACGAGAACAATGTAAAAAAGAGAGACATAAATATAATGACTATTTTTTTCATAATAGAATTGTTTTTAGTGACTTCCTATATTAAGGACACTAATATACATCTTTCTGATAATATTTCAATATAATAATGTGTGATAATAAGAATTTGCCAGTTATGCATTGGCATATTTTAAGGCGCGAACAATGTAATTACAAGAATAAAGCTGTATTTTTGCATTCCTTTTTACTCCCATGATTGATAAAGCTACCATAGACAGAATTCTCGATGCCGCACAAATTGTTGATGTGGTATCCGAGTTTGTAACGCTTCGCAGAAGAGGGGTTAACTATATCGGATTGTGCCCTTTTCACAACGAAAAAACCCCTTCATTCAGTGTATCACCGGCCAAAGGGGTATGCAAATGTTTTAGTTGCGGAAAAGGTGGAAATGCTGTGCATTTCATTATGGAACATGAACAACTTACTTATTACGAAGCGCTTAAATATCTCGCTAAAAAATATAATATCGAGGTAAAGGAGAAGGAACTTTCCAATGAAGAAAAGCAAGCGCAGAGTATTCGCGAAAGTATGTTCATCGTTAATCAATTCGCGCTCAATTACTTTCAGGATATTCTAAAAAATCATATCGATGGTAAAAGCATTGGTATGGCTTACTTCCGCAAACGCGGTTTCAGAGACGATATTATTGAAAAGTTTCAATTGGGTTTCAGTACAGATTATAGAGAAGGACTATCCGGCGAAGCTCTAAAAAAAGGATATAAAAAAGAATTCCTCACCAAAACCGGATTATGTTACGAAACGGATGAAGGAAAACTATACGACCGTTTCCGCGGAAGGGTAATTTTTCCCGTCCACACATTATCGGGCAAAGTAGTTGCTTTCGGGGGAAGGATTCTCAATACGGATAATAAGAAACTCGCCAAATACGTCAACTCACCAGAGTCGGATATCTACCACAAAAGCAATGAGTTATATGGAATATTCTTTGCCAAACAAGCCATGATGAAGCAAGATTGCTGCTTTCTGGTAGAAGGATATACCGATGTTATCTCTATGCATCAGGCAGGTATTGAAAACGTGGTTGCTTCTTCCGGAACGGCATTAACCCCGGGACAAATACGTTTAATTCACCGTTTCACCAACAATATCACTGTTTTATATGATGGAGATATAGCAGGTATCAAAGCTTCTATACGCGGTATTGATATGTTGCTGGAAGAGGGTATGAATATCAAGGTGCTTTTACTTCCCAATGGCGAAGACCCCGATTCTTTTGCCCGAAAACATAACTCTACTGATTTCAGAGCGTATATATCTGCCAATGAAACTGACTTTATCCGTTTTAAAACCAGTCTTCTGCTAAAAGATGCCGGAAATGATCCGATAAAGAAAGCCGAACTGATTGCCGATATTGTGAAAAGCATTTCGGTTATCCCTGAAGAAATTGTTCGTACGGTATATATAAAAGAATGCAGTCAATTGCTGCATGTAGAAGAGCGATTGCTGGTTGCTGAAATAGCAAAAATTATTGAGAAGCAATTCGAAAAGGAGAACAAGCCCGCCAACTCACAGGAATCTGAAGAGCAAACGCCCGCAACACTACCGGATCCGACTTACGAATCTTATATTCCCATTGGAGGAACTGAAGGGGAGGAACATTATAGGTTCGAAAGATTAATTATACAGTTAATCGTTCGTTATGGAGAAAAAGTTGTTTGTATAGAAGAAGATGAAGAAGGTAATCAAGTAAACATATCTGTCATTGAATATATTGTCAATGAATTAACCAAGGATGAAATATCTTTTCATAATCCATACCATCGTCTTATATTAAATGAGGCAATTGAGCATATCCATGATGAAGGATTTATCTCGGAGCGTTATTTTTGGGGACATACCAACCCTGAAGTAAGTCGTATATCGGCCGACTTAATATCCAACAAGTATCAGTTAAGTAAATACCATTCAAAAACTCAAAAGATAATAACCGATGAAGAGCGATTATACGAGTTAACAGAACGATTGCTCTTGGATTTCAAAAATGCAATAGTAAAAGCCGAACTGGAACATATTAAACGCTTATTACAGGATCCGGCAGTGATAAATGACAGTGAAAAGTGCAAACAAATTATGGAGAGATATCTAAATCTCCAGAATGTAATAAGGAGAATATCTCAACAATTAGGTGATAGGGTAATATTACCCTGAGAATTATCAGCTGTTTCTGATTAAATTCATGAACTCTTCACGAGTTTTCGCCTGCCTGAAGGCACCTGTAAAATCAGAAGTAGTTGTTATAGCATTTTGTTTTTCTACACCACGCATTTGCATACACATATGCTTTGCTTCAACAACTACCATTACCCCTAAAGGATTAAGTGTATTTTGAATACACTCTTTAATTTGCAGTGTCATACGTTCCTGTACCTGTAAACGACGAGAAAAGATATTCACTACACGAGCCACTTTACTTAATCCCGTAATGTATCCATTAGGAATATAAGCAACATGAGCCTTACCGTAAAACGGCAACATATGATGTTCGCACAGAGAGAAGAAATCAATGTCTTTTACAATAACCATCTGACTGTATTCTTCTTTAAATTTAGCCGACAACAATACTTGATGTGGATCCATACGGTACCCTTCGGTTAATGTGAGCATTGCTTTTGCCACACGCTCCGGCGTTTTGAGTAAACCTTCACGATCCACATCTTCACCCAGTATGGAAATAATTTGCTTATAGTGCCCTTTCAGTTCTTCCATGTGCGGAAAAACACCTTCTTCTCTCTCAGCCATCTTATTTTTATAATGTAATAGTAACCTGTTCCTTCACAATAGAAACTTCTCTGAATCCTCCGGCATTCTTCAATTGACGCATCACCGAATCTGCTTCCTCAATGCTTCTAAAATCACCTACTCTGCATATCCAACGTGGCGATATAAAAGTTGTATATACCTTAATATCAGGGATGTACTCTTTTACTCTGGCCGCTAATCGTTCTGCTTCCTCTTTAGATTCGCGCGAATTACCTCCGGCATAAACCTGTATCCGGTAACCACTCATTCTGAATGTTCCGTGCTTTTCGGCTCCCGCTCCGGTTCCCATCGACATTTGTTTGCCGATAAGTTTTGCAATAGCAGCGTCCTGATATATCTTCACCCGTCCTTGTCCGGGTACAGTCTTTTCCAAACGGCTTATGATATCTTGGGCAGACACCACCGTACTAAAGGATAAGATAACAATGAATAAACTTAAGTACTTCATAAATTGAAAATTTAAAATTTAAAATCAGGGAATTGAGAATCAGAGAATGGAACATTTAAAACTACTATCTTAATTCTCAATTCTCCTATTTCAATTTAATTAAATCCGGCAATAACCCCTTTAAAATCGTTCACTTTCAAAGAAGCACCTCCAATTAAGCCACCATCAACATCAGGGTTGCCAAATAACTCTTTCGCATTTGAAGGATTACAGCTGCCGCCATATAATATTGACGTATTTTTTGCTATTTCGTCACCAAACTTCTTAGCAACAACCGAGCGTATATAAGCGTGCATTTCCTGCGCTTGCGCCGAGGTAGCAGTTTTACCTGTACCAATTGCCCAAACCGGCTCGTAAGCTAATACTATTTTTGAGAAATCCGCAGGAGAAAGATCAAACAACGAATCATTTAACTGAGAGTAAACTACTTCATTTTGTTTGTTAGCTTCGCGTTCTTCTAAAACTTCACCAATACAGAATATCGGAGTAAGATTGTTAGCCAACGCAAGTTTTACTTTTTCTTTCAGGATTTCTGCTGTTTCGCCATAATACGCGCGGCGTTCGGAGTGGCCAAGAATAACATACTTTGCTCCTGTTGATGCAACCATAGCCGCGGACACTTCACCTGTGTATGCACCTGAAGCCTTATCCGCACAGTTCTCCGCACCTACTCCAATTTCTGTTACTTCCAAAATTGTAGCAATAGAAGCTAAGTGAATAAATGGTGAACATATCACTACATCACAATTTGTTTTTTCGTTAGCCAAAACATCTTTAAGTTCGCTTGCAAATTCAATGCCTTCCTGCAGTGTTTTGTTCATCTTCCAGTTTCCTGCAACAATGTTTTTTCTCATTTTTATAATTTATTAAAGGGTTTATCGTAATTACAATTCTACTATTTATAATTGAGAATACATTCAGTAGTTGATTGTCAGCAAAGGTTTTTATTAGCTGATTATCAATTGTCTGCTGTGCTTGTCTCTTGCGTTTGTTCTTCTTTTAGTTTTGCTTTTGCTCTTCTCCTCTTTATCATAGGCCTTACAATAATATCCATCATTAAAATGAGGAAATACGGTCCTATAAACCATAGAAAAACAACAAATAATGTGTGAGCGGTACTTTGTTCCTTTTGTTGTCCTAATGGGATTTTATCCAAAGAATCACTTAGCACATACTCATTTGGCAAACGGGCATCATCCCATTTATTTAATACTGTTCCTCCTTTTATCAGTACTAATCCGGGATTAGATCGGATTACTGTTTTAAGCGTTATATCATCAACAAGACAAAAAGGATATTCTGCTCCTGTTTTATCTTTCCATTGCTCTATTTCGATATCCGGCGATGAAGTAAGGCAATAAAATCCATATCCATTTTCAATACTGTAATCGTAAATTTCGTTTATAAGGTCGATATTACTATCATCTGCTTCTTCAATACGGTGTGCTATTAAAAGGAAATTATAATTTTCATCAGTCAGAACCTGCGCCTCGATATTTTCTCCGGTTTCCAAACTTAACATAGAAAAGTCTGTAATTTCAGGTTCGTATCCCTTCTTTATCAATTTTGTTTCGGCTTCCTTAAACTTCCATGTGCTATCGGGATAGTTGTTGATCGTAAACTCTTTCGTTTTACCATCCTTTTCGAGTATAAATACTGTTTCATATATACTCTTTTCTGCCCCTTCAGGAATGTTCATCTCCTCCCAAATATTGTTACCTACTTTATAAGAACGAAAGTCTAAGATCGGCAAGCGTTGCAAGCAGTATAATGACAAAACAACAATAAACAGAATAGTATATAATGAAATTAGCCATTCCGATTTATCGCTAACAAACCGAATAATCCTACCTTTCCAGTGAAATGCAGAAACAGCCGCAATCAACAGTACAATATTTTTCCAGAAAGTTTGCCAGTTAGTTAATACCCAGGCGTCTCCAAAACAGCCACAATCCGAAACAGGATTTGCAATAGCCAGATAAAAAGTTAGTAGAGTCATGGATATCATAAACAGCAGTATAAGAGTTGTTGCGGGTTTTCGACGAATACCAAAGAACATCAGTACGCCAAGAACAAACTCCAAGGCCGATAAAGCAACCGCTGCTACTACAGGCACAAAAAAAGGTACCCATGATAGTAACCCGAATGCCTCAAGATAATCCTCTATCTTGTAGGTGAATCCTAGTGGGTCTACTGCCTTTACAAACCCGGAAAAAATAAATAAACCTGCTAAAAGAAAACGGCACAGGTTTACCCAAACTGTTAGTATTACCTTTGTCTGTTTATCCTTCAAATTCTATTTTTATTAATCCAAATACCGAATAATTAATCATATCCATATAATTAGCATCAATACCTTCGGATACCAATGTATTTCCTGATAAACTTTCTATTTGTTTTGTACGGTAAATTTTCATTAGGATTAAGTCGGTGTACGAACTTATACGCATGCTTCTCCAGGCTTCATCATAATCATGATTCTTATCAAGCATGAGTTTTAATGCTTCTTCTGCATATTTATCGTAAAGTTTTAAAGCTTCTTCATTGTTAATATCAGCAGATTCAGCATAGCCTAATTCTAATTGTATTAAACCTATTATACCGTAATTTACTATAGCAATAAATTCCGAACGTATACCTTCATCTATTTTCGTTACACCTTTTATTTCTATACTCCGGATGCGATTTGCTTTTATAAAAATCTGATCCGTTACTGATGCCGGCCGTAATATTCGCCATGCGGGGCCATAGTCATGCAATTTTTTCGAGAATAAATCACGACATAATGCAATAACATGTTCGAATTGTTGCTTAGTATCTTTCATTCTTTTTTTAATAGATTGCAAAGGTAGTAATTTAAAACAATAATGAAAAGACGTTATATAAAAAGTAATTGTTGTGTAATGCTTATCAGGATAAACTTATTCTCCTAAAAGGTTGAACTTTTATAAAAAAACAAAAAGGTGTCCGAAATGAACACCTCCTATAATATGTGTATTATATATATTCTTTTTCTATGAACAACGTAACACTTGCCCCGGGCGAAGTATAGTTTTCCGTGTTATCCGGTTGAGTTTACACAATCTGTCAATTGACACTCCCCTTTGAGACGCAATACGTGATAATGTGTCTCCACTCTTAACTTTATGATATCTGATTACTCCATCACCACTTGTATCAGCCACGAAAGTTGAACTATTGTCATTACTCTTAGTTACCTTGGCCTTGCTTGCACTACCAGTAGTTGTTTTTCCGGTAGTAGTCCTTCCTCTGGCTTTAAATGTGTAATTATCAGCTGTTACGTCTTGCTTTTCAAAATCGAATAACAATGCCGGATTAATGGCTATACCAAGAAAACGAGTTTCAAAGTGTAAATGCGAACCTGTTGATCGTCCTGTATTACCTCCCAAACCAATAACTTCTCCTGCCTTTACATATTGATCTTCATCCACAAGTTGTTTTGATAAGTGACCATATACAGTTTCCAATCCATTAGCATGACGTATAATTACGTACTTTCCATACCCCTTCCGTTCATATTTTACAATTCTTACTTTACCATCGAAGGCGGCAACAATCGTATCGCCCACGTACACTTTTACATCTAATCCATTGTGCATTCTTCTGCGACGAGGACCAAACGGAGAGGTTATTCTAGTACTTGGTGTAGGCATACAAAAGCCTGTAAGATCAATATTGTATGATTCGGGAAGTGTTAATCCGTAATTATGAAGTGTAGTGTTATTCCATTCGGGATACAAATCGAATGCCGGGTAGGCCTCTTGTTCAGCAAGAATTTGTTTGTGTAATGCAAGTGAATCAACACTTTTAAGTTTTTTGTCTATTGGTGCCTGACGTGCTATTAAATCCTGCGAGAAAGAGTTTAAACTTAATAACGCTGTCGCGGCAATGAGTCCTGTTTTTAATAAATTAAAATTCATTCGCTTCATGTTCATTTAACATTCGTCACAAGCATACAGGTAATCAAAAGTTGCCTGCTTGTAATCAAATATTTCATCAGGTTTAAAGAATCTGGTTAATTCAACCGCAGCGGCTTCCGGCGAATCAGAAGTATGAACAATATTTTCCTGAAAGCTCATACAGTAGTCACCCCGAATAGTTCCCGGTGCAGCCAGGCGTCCGTTTGTTAGTCCCGTAAGAGCTCGAACCGCCTGAATAGCATCTACCCCCTCATAACAACATACAATAACAGGTGTAACCATCATTGAATCTTTCACCCGCTGGAAGAAAGGTTTTTCCTTCAGGTGGGAATAGTGCTCACTAAGAATCTTATCATCCAGTTGCATCATTTTCATACCGACTAATTTCAATCCTTTCCGCTCAAAGAAGCGGGTAATTTCCCCCACCAAACCTCTTTGGAGTGTACAAGGCTTCAGTATAACCAGTGTTTTTTCGGTCATGATGTGACTAATTTCAAAGGTTCTTAAAATTGATTTATAATAAAAATTGGCTCAAAGATAATGTTTCTATTTTTAAAAACGCCATAAATTCTTAACTTTTTTCCATTCCAACGGAAAACAATACGAATTGATAACGAATCTCTTCTTTTTTTAAAGACTGAATAGCAATATTATTTGTTAATAGCTACGGGCTACAAATTACGAATTCTAACTTATTGATGCCCAATTTACATTGGTTTTCCGAAGTGCTTTTAACTGTTTCCAGAGTATTTGATTTCCGGGTGAGATAGCATCGGGATCAGACTCAACTATCTTTTGAGCAACTTCACGGACAAACTGGAGCAATTGTCCGTCACGGGCAATATTGGCTATTTTAAGATCAAATGCTATACCACTTTGTTGAGTGCCTTCAAGGTTGCCCGGCCCGCGAAGTTTTAAATCGGCTTCTGCTATTTCAAAACCATCGTTTGTGCGTACCATTATTTCTAATCTTTTACGCGTTTCTTCAGATAGCTTGTAGCTGGTGACTAATATACAATAGGATTGGTCGGCTCCCCGCCCTACCCTTCCACGCAACTGGTGTAATTGTGAGAGCCCAAAACGTTCGGCATTTTCAATTACCATAACTGATGCGTTAGGCACATTTACTCCCACTTCGATTACAGTAGTTGCAACCATGATTTTGGCTTCACCGGAGGCAAAGAGTTGCATTTGCTCATCTTTTTCTACAGCTTTCATCTTACCATGTACCTTACAGATCTTAAATTCGGGAAACTCCCGCGAGATAAGTTCGTATCCTTCTTCCAGATTCTTCAAATCTATTTTCTCACTTTCCTTTATTAATGGATATACGATATAAATTTGCCTACCGCTCTGTATCTGTTTACGAATAAATATGAAAAGGCTCTCCCTGCGATTATCAAACTGGTGCCGGGTTTCTATTGGTTTTCTTCCGGGTGGTAATTCATCAATTACAGAAACATCCAAATCACCATACACAGTCATTGCAAGGGTACGGGGAATAGGGGTAGCTGTCATAACCAAAACATGGGGCGGATTCACATTTTTTGTCCACAACCGCGCACGTTGGGCAACCCCAAAGCGATGCTGTTCATCAATAACCACCAGCCCTAATGATGAAAATTTTACTGTTTCTTCAATTACGGCATGTGTACCGATAAGTATATGTATTTCTTTGGTTAGTAATCCGGAATGGATGGCTTCCCGCCTTTTACCTTTAATAGAACCTGTTAACAATTCCACCCGAACATTCATTCCGAATAAAAGTTCTTTTATAGTTTCAAAATGCTGGTTTGCCAATATTTCCGTGGGAGCCATCAAGCATGCCTGATATCCGTTATCGAGTGCAATTAGCATACTCATTAGGGCTACAAGTGTTTTACCGCTACCTACATCACCCTGTAGCAGACGATTCATTTGTTTACCACTGCCTGTATCGTAGCGTATTTCTTTTAAAACACGCTTCTGTGCATTGGTAAGAGCGAAAGGTAAGTTTTGGGAATAAAAAGTATTAAATATTTCTCCTACAGATTTGAATACAAATCCACGGTATTTCTTTTGACGCTCTCGCGAGTAACGA
>DAIMFE010000006.1:0-80759 GCA_036724805.1 Bacteroides sp. | reverse complement strand
GAACACACCCTAACAACACCTTATATCTTTAACCATCAACAACTTGCGTTTACCTATTTTTCCACACCCGGTAAACGCATTTACCAGAGGCCGTAAACGCATTTATCTGAAGCTGTAACTGTGTTTACTCGCTGTTGTAAACGCGTTTACAGCCTCGGGTAAATACAGTTACCTGCTGATGTTAATGATTCCAGTTATATGTCTCCACATAGCCATCAAAGTATTCATCCAGATGAACGCCCAGTTTCTTTGCGAGCGCAATAAGCTCTAGTTGCTCGGTGGGGTCTATTAAAATCTCTCCCTTCCGCCGCTGATAATACTTTCTGATTCCCCAACTGCCTATCAACCGATTGCGAAATGTACCCGAGAAACGTACCGGTAAAGCACCTAAAGTACCCATAAAACCTTTGGCATAGCGTAGCTTCTCGTTTGAACAGTAGTATTTACATTTGCCCGATGCAACCTTAACAACTCTTGGACTCAAGAGCTTCAAAAACACGTGATTCGATGGGGCATGGTTATAAGCGATCCGGCGGAGGCAAGTGTCACCGTGCGAACAACTTTCGATGGCACAGTGACCAAAATCATGGGGTACTTCTTCGTAGTTAAACATTTCTTCTTTTTCTTCTTTTTATTAGAGCCTGTTTAAATTTTATTCAATTATTTATGTTTTTAATTTAAGTTATAAAGATACAACTTTCTTTCTCTATCTTTGTGCCCGCGCCGATCGGTTATTCTTCTTGATGATCATCAACGAGAAATAGGGAAATCGTTTTGCTGATACCCCGACAACATCAGTTGAATAATATTCCTTATCAGTTCCCACATTTTCAAAATAGTGGTAATGATAAGTGGGATAATGGGTTATAAATTCGTGAATAACATCGGTACATTGCGATAGTTTCATTATAACAACCGTTGTGTCGGCCTCGAGGTAGGTTACTAATTCGTGGGTAGAAACTTTGCCGGGAATTACCATTAACCGTTCTTCTTGCTGCACAATGTGCAATCCGGCTAACGCGCCGGAAGCAATAAATGCAGGGATACCGGGAATCAGTTTTGCAGGGATGCTTTCTCGGTGAAGGCGATCATATATATAATGTATTGAAGAATAAAAGCCGGCATCTCCTTCGGCAACGATTACCACACGGAAAGAGCGTTGCTGAAGATCGATGGCAGAATGATACATTTCTTCGTAAACCTGTAAGGCTTGCGACCGGTCTTTATTCATCGGCAGCTTAAAGAGATGAATCTTTTCGCCGGAAATGTTTAACTGCTTTATTATTTCCGTAGCACGTGAAGAAAACGTTTTGCCGATACCCGTTGCCGGGCAAAGAATAAAATCGGCTTCTTGAAGGGCACGAAGCCCTTTAAGAGTAATGAGTTCCGGTTCGCCGGGACCAAGAGATACAAATAGAATCGGGTTTGAGTACATGATTATAAATTATTTATAGCTATTTAGCCGCGGCTAAATAATTCAAATGCAAAAGTGAGAAAAATATATAATATGAAACAACTGTTTACCATTTATTGTCTGCTTACATGCTTCCTGTTAACAGGATGCCGACCCAAAACCGCACAAAAGAAAACAACCCAAAAAGAAAACTCACCTGTTACCGCTATAGCAGAAATACAGCCCCAATATGCCCAAGGCTTTAAAGTAACAAACAAAGAGGGTTACCGTTTGATAGACATTCAGGATCCACAAAAAGAAAGTTCCCAATCCTTTCACTATGCTCTTGTGCCCAGCGGTAGCTCTCCACAAAACCTACCCGAAGGCTACACACTCATAGAAACACCGATACGGAGTGCCATTTGTATGACTTCTCTTCAATTATCTAATTTCATAAAACTCAATGCTCAAGAGTGGATTGTGGGTATTACCAGTACGCGTCATCTGTTTAATGAAGAGATGAATCAACGCATAAAAGCCGGTAAAACTTCTAAAATTGGCATTGAAGGTAATTTCAACAGTGAGGCTATTATGGCCATTGATCCTGATATTATACTTATTTCTCCCTTTAAACGTGGCGGCTACGATGCCATACGCAATGTAGATATTCCACTCGTTCCACATTTAGGTTATAAAGAAACAACCCCGCTTGGCCAGGCAGAATGGATTAAGCTTATCGGCATGTTTATTGGAAAAGAAGAATCGGCCAATAAAGAATTTGCAGCTATTGAAGAGCGATACAATGGTTTAAAAGAAAAAGTACAGGCGCAAGAAAATCGCCCGGTAGTGTTTAGTGGAGAAATGCGTGGCGGCAACTGGTATGCGGTTGGCGGTAAAAGCTTTCTGGCACAACTGTTTAAAGATGCCGGCGCCGATTATTTTTTGAAGGACGACCCACGATCGGGTGGTGTAACGCTTGATTACGAAACAGTATATTCCGGAGCGGAAAATGCTCACTATTGGCGTATTGTGAATAGTTACAATGGTGAGTTCTCTTATGATGCCTTAAAGTCGGAAGATTCCCGTTATGCGGATTTCCGGGCTTTCCGCGAGAAAGGGGTAATATATAGTAATATGCGCGAGAAACCTTTTTATGAGAGTATGCCGGTAGAACCGGAAGTTATTCTGGCAGATTTTATCTCTGTTTTTCATCCCGAGATACTGCCGGATTATACTCCTAAGTATTATGAGTTATTGAAATGAAACGCCCCACTACCCTGTTAATTACACTCATCATTCTTTCAATCGGAATCTTTTTCTTATTGAATCTCCTTTTGGGCACTGTACATATCCCCTTCAAATCCATTTGGAATATTCTTTGGGGTATGGGAAACGAGCCGATTGTTTGGCAAAACATTATCTGGAAATCCCGCCTTCCACAAGCATTAACAGCTTTAGTTGCCGGAGCCGGATTATCCGTGAGCGGCCTACAAATGCAAACCATATTCCGCAATCCATTAGCGGGACCATCGGTATTAGGTATTAGTTCGGGCGCTAGTCTTGGGGTTGCTTTTATCATTCTTCTTTCCGGGCAGCTGGGCGGTGTGGCGCTTAGTCGGTTGGGTTATATGGGCGAGGCAGCTTTATCAGTTGCGGCCATCATAGGGGCACTTTCGGTTATGGCACTCATCGTTTTTGTATCTCAAAAGGTAAAAGGCAATGTAACATTGCTCATTATCGGTGTAATGATTGGTTATGTAGCCAGCGCCATTATCGGTGTATTGAAATATTTCAGTGTAGAAGAAGACATCCGCGCATATGTTATCTGGGGATTGGGAAGTTTCGCCCGCGTATCCGGCAATCAGGTAACGCTGTTTGTTGTCTTAATGGCAATCCTACTTCCACTATCCATGCTCCTTATCAAAACCCTGAATTTATTGCTTCTTGGTGATAATTACGCCCGCAACCTAGGATTGAACATCAAGCGCTCGCGGTTGTTGGTTATAGCATGTTCCGGAGTTTTAGTTGCCATTGTTACAGCTTATTGCGGTCCGATAATGTTTGTTGGGCTGGCAGTACCACATCTTTGTCGTGGCATCTTCGATTCATCCGATCACCGCATTCTTATGCCCGGCACCTTACTTACCGGATCAGCATTGGCATTGGCGTGTAATCTTATTGCCCGTATGCCCGGTTTCGAGGGTGCATTGCCCATAAATTCTGTAACAGCTCTTGTGGGGGCTCCCGTGGTAGCATGGGTATTATTTCGTAAACGCAAAAACGAATTCAATGAATAAAACCATCGAAATACAATCGCTCTCAATTGGTTATCCCGGAAAGAAAAGAACGAAAGTGGTAGCCGAAAATATTAACGCATCCATTAATGAGGGCGAATTGACATGCTTATTGGGTGCAAACGGAATTGGTAAATCAACTCTTCTGCGTACTCTTTCTGCTTTTCAGCCCAAGTTATCCGGCAAAATCCTCATTCAGGGAAAAAATTTGGAAGAGTATACCGATGCGGAACTTTCGCATATCATCGGTGTGGTATTAACCGATCGGCTTGATATTCGCAACATGACCGCCGAAGAACTCATTGGCCTTGGTCGTAGCCCTTATACGGGTTTCTGGGGAACACTCGACAAAAAGGATAGGGAAATTGTAAAACAAGCCATAGCCCAAATCCGCATTGAAGATCTGGCGCATCGCATGGTTCATACCCTTAGCGATGGTGAGCGGCAAAAGGTAATGATAGCTAAAGCGTTGGCACAAGAAACTCCCGTTATCTTTCTCGATGAGCCTACTGCTTTCCTTGATTTTCCCAGTAAAGTAGAAATCATGCAGTTGCTTCACAGCCTCAGCCGGGATACCAATAAAACCATCTTCCTATCTACCCACGATTTAGAACTGGCTCTACAGATTGCCGATAAACTGTGGGTGATGGATAAGAAACGGGGGCTTACCGTAGGAACTCCCGAAGATCTTTCGCTGAATGGTGATCTAAGTTCCTTCTTTGCCCGCGAAGGGATAATCTTTGATATGGAAACGGGGCTTTTCAGAGTGGAAAACAAATATACGCGAAAGGTAAAGCTCTTAGGAGAAGGACGGAGATATACGATGGCGCGCAAAGCGCTGGCACGGAATGGCATTTTGGCGGAGAGGGAGGTCGAATCGGAAACGTGTATAGATGTGGGTAATCCGGAAAGTAAAGAATATATTATTCATTTGCCTAATGGAAAGGTGGTTGATGTGGAGAGTATTGAGGAAGTGCTGGAGAAAGTTAATGAGGATAAAGAAATAAGCAGCTGTTTTTGCAGTTAAATAATTCTTTATATTATCTTTGTTTGTCAGATATAAGTAAATAAGATGATAGAATCAATATCCATAAAGAATTTTAAGTCAATAGTTGATCTCAAATTTGAACTGGGACGGTTCAATGTATTTATTGGTGAAAATGGTAGCGGTAAATCTAACATACTAGAAGGAATCGCGTTTGGTGCTGCTGCAAGTGTACAGAAACTGGATCGTGAATTTTTTTCTAATAGGGGAATACGATATACAGATTCAAAATTTATGTATTCGGCTTTTGATGATATCAATGAACCGATTTATATTACTTTCTACTCCGAGAATAAACCTATTAACTTTGAATTGAAATATAACTTGGATTTAAAACCTGCAAAATGGCAAGATCTTGTATTAGAAAAGTACAATAATCTGTTTAGTAAACACATGACTGAAAGTGCAAAGCCAACAAACTTTTGGGAATTTGACCATTTGAAAGAAAGCATAAAGAGCTCTATTGAATCTAAACTTGGTAAAAACTCTACTGACAACAACACTCATTTTAAAAACTTCCTGATTTACTCTTTAGAAGAATCCGCACTAAGAAAGTTTGATGCAGATAATGCCATTTATCCTTTAGGTAGAAACGGAGAAGGCCTTTTTGCTTATTTGAAAGAAGTATCTCAAAAGGAATCCGGAATTGATCTTCTGAATGAGATTAAGCAGAACCTTTACTTGTTGGATTGGTTTGATGATTTGATGATTCCCGGCAATCAATTATCCAATGAATTTTCTCTCCAAATCAGAGATAAATATATCAATGATACGCTACATTTTTTTGATCAACGTAGTACTAATGAGGGATTCCTATATTTGCTGTTCTATTTAACTCTATTCATCTCAGATGAAACTCCCGCCTTCTTTGCCATTGATAATCTGGAATCATCTTTCAATCCCAAATTATGTAGAGAGATTACAAAACGATTAGTTCATTTAGCCAAAAAACATAATAAACAAGTAATAGTAACCACCCACAGTCCGGCAATACTTGATGGTCTTGATATCACAAACGATGATGAAAGATTATTCGTAGTACGTCGTAATCTCGATGGACATACAAAAGTGAATTGTGTACAATTAAAAGGTAATAATATGAATACACCATTATCTGAAGCATGGACTAAAGGATACATCGGTGGATTACCCGAAAACTTTTAACTTCATTCATCATGACTACTATTGCATTAATCTGTGAAGGAATTTCCGAAAAGAAAATAATAACCCACATTGTGCAAAGATATTTAGGTGATGAATTCTCCATAAATCCTATTCAACCTAAAACAATAATAACTCACAATACAGAAAAGCAAAACAGTTTTGGTGGATGGGCTCAAGTTTTAAATCATTGCAATGACGAGAAAATTCAAAAAGCATTTGAGTTTAATGATTATCTCATTATCCAAATAGACTCGGATACTTGTGAAGAGCAAAATTATGATGTAACGAAAGCTAAGCCCGGTAATATACAAAAAAGTGATGAAGAACTCCATTCCGGACATTTGCGAACGGTTATTAAGGGATATTACAGATGAGTTAAAGGAGAAATATTCGGATAAAATCATATTTGCTGTTTGTATAAACGAGACCGAATGCTGGCTACTACCATTATTTTACAATGATAAAAGAAAATGCAGCACTACAGGATGCATTGGAAAAATCAACAATGAATTAAGAAAAGAAGGAATGGGCATTCCTGATAAAGCTAAGAATTCTGATGGAGCCATTCAGGTGTATAACCATATACTTAAACGAATTAAAAAGAGAAAAGATATACAAGATATTTCAGCTCACAACTATGGATTCAATTTTTTTATTAAACAATTAGATCAAGTAAAATAGTCATTTCTCAATAAAATACATACCTTTGCACAAATTTTGGTGTCATAGCTCCGTTTACCGGAAGCATGATGAAAAGGGAATCAGGTGCAAATCCTGAACAGACCCGCTGCTGTAAGCTCCACCAAAGTCTTTGACGATACCTTAGCCACTGTTCTTTATTCGGAATGGGAAGGCAGTTCAAAGATGGAGTAAGTCAGAAGACCTGCCAGAATGTTTTATTTTTTTAGCTTTCGTGGAATAAGGCTAAGGATATCTACAAGTTTGAATTTCCGTTCTCCTCTGTTCTTTTGAGCGAAGAAATTCCCTACATGCTGTGTCCATTTTTAATTCCCGAAGGCGTTCGTAACATAAAATAGACATTAGATGAAATTCGCTGCTACAATCTCATTGTTACTCTGCCTGTGCCAGATACAACTGTTCGCGCAAAATAAAGTTCAGTTATCCGGGAAGGTTACTGATAGTTCGGGCTGGCCAATAGCATTTGCTACTGTAGGGGTAGAGAACAGTTCCAAAGGTACATATACTAATGATAACGGACAGTACACACTCAACCTGGAGAAGGGGAAATATAAAATCGTAGTGTCTTCCATCGGCTATAAAAGTTTCCATGAAGAAATTACGCTGAATGGTAGTAAGAAACAGGATTTTGTATTGGAAGAGAGTTCCGTTAATCTTGAAGGAGTGAATATTTATGGTAAGAGCAAGATTCAACAGCTACGGGAAGGTTCATTGGCTGTAAATGTTTTGCAGATTGGAGATGGATTACAAAACACTTCGGTTAATCTAAATAATATAATAGGACGTACCGCCAGCGTACGAGTTCGGGAGGAAGGAGGCACCGGATCTGATTTTAACCTTTCGATAAACGGACTGTCAGGAAATTCAGTGCGCTATTTTATAGATGGGATACCGTTATCTTCACTCGGATCGGGAGTTACACTGGCCAATATCCCAACAAACATTATCGATCATGTAGAAATATATAAAGGGGTAGTTCCCGCCCATTTGGGATCTGACGCGCTGGGTGGCGCTATTAACATTATCACCAAACAGAACCAACGTAATTATCTGGATGTATCTTACGGCACCGGTTCGTTCCACACGCATAAGGCAGACTTGAATGCACAGTTGAAGAAGCGCGAAACGGGACTTATTATCCGCCCAACCGTTAGTATGAATTATTCGAAGAACGATTATATGATGAAGGGCGTTCCACTTTGGGACGAAGAAAGCCGTAAGTTTCTTCCTGTAAATCGCAAGCGCTTTCACGATGATTATTTTTCTTTCTTCGGACAGCTCGAAGTTGGCTTTGCCAATAAACCCTGGGCAGATGCTTTCTTTGTATCCGGTTCATATTCCGAAATCGACAAAGAGATACAAACCGGTTCAGTACAAAGCAAAGTAATTGGTATGGCCGAGAGACAGTCGGAGGCGTGGGGCGTTTCGGCTCGTTACCGGAAACGCGATCTTTTTATAAAGGGCCTGCACCTGAACGTATCCCTTTCGCACACCTGGGATAACTCCCTGACCACAGACACTGCATACCGCCAGTACGACTGGAATGGTGATTATATAGTAAGCTCGAACCGAAACGAGCTCTATGGAAAAAAGCGTTCATTACGACATTACAAACGCCCTGTCACCACTGCCCGTGCCAATTTGGATTACCGCCTGAACGATAACCACAGGTTCAACCTTAACTATATGTTGGATCGTACAGGCAATGACCGCTATGACGAATTAGATATTGATTTCGAGCCTTCAAACGATATACTGGCAAAGCATATCTTCGGATTAACATATAGTCAATCTCTCCTTAAAGGAAAAATGGAAAACTCCTTTTTTATAAAGGAATACATCAACCATGCGAATATCCGGCAAACAGATTCACCGAGTTTAACGGGATCAGACAATGTAAGAGGTTCAAACACTCAAAATTTCTTCGGATACGGTATCGGCACCCGTTACACAATTGTCGAATCGCTATCGATAAAAGCTTCTTTCGAGCATAGTACACGTCTCCCTCTTTCTCGCGAGATGTTAGGAAACGCCGGCACAGTGCTTGCCAACGTAGCCCTGAAACCCGAAAAGAGCGATAATATTAACCTAGGAATCTTCGGCACCCGGCATCCGGCACCCGGCCATACAGTATATTACGAAGCCAACGGCTTCCTTCGTTACGTTGATGATTATATCCGGAACAAGCCGGCGGAGAAAGACGGTACATCGACATACCGAAATGAACCTGCCATACATATTAAAGGTGTTGAAGGAGAAGTAAGTTACGACTGGCAGAACAAACTTCTGCTTTCAGCCAATTTCAGTTACCAGGATGCCCGCAGCCAAGCGAAATACAAGAATGACGGAACCCCATTGGCCACCTATAAGAATCGTGTACCCAACCAGCCATGGCTGTTCGGCAACGTAGAAGCTTGTTATGTTCTACATAATATGGTTCGCCCCGGAAACAGAGTACGGTTGAGTTGCGTTTACCGGTGGGTACATTGGTACCATCTGGATTGGGAGAATTACGGTGTAGATGGCGACAGTAAAGCTGTAATTCCGGTGCAGCACATCGTTGATGCAGACATTACTTATTCCTGGAATCACGGGCGATACAATATTGCACTTGAATGCGCTAACGTATTCAACCGAATGGCTTATGACAATTATAAGTTGCAAAAGCCCGGACGCTCGTTTTTTGCCAAGTTCAGATTATTTATAAACTAACTCAAATTAATATTTATCTTACATGAAAAAGTTCAATTTTTTATTCAGTGCGTTTATGGCCGCTAGCATGGCTTTCTCTTTTTATGCATGTTCCGATGACGATAACAACGGCAATGGCCCGAATAACCCGCCGACAACAGATTATCATTTCGATCTTTTCCTTACTGTAGAAGAACACGGTGGAATGAACAGGGGTAAAGGTACCATTGTAAAAAGCGTAGAATCGGTTACAGCCGATGAACCGGTAATTGATATCTATAAAGATGGGGTACAGTTCAGAAGTTCTGATAATGTTTATTCCATGGAAGCTATAACCCGGGGGAAATACTACTACGAGGTACCCAATTCGGGCGACCGTTTCAGTAAATTGCAGGTGGTAGGAAACACCGTTAATATCATTCAGGAACAAAAATTCAAGGAAAACACGTTCAAAGTACGCGCCTATACACATGCCTGGCTCGATAACGAAACCCTTCTCATTATGGCTGCCAACGGCCAATATGATAAAATTATCTGGACCAAACTCCACACCGATGAGTCTGCAAAGGATATGACTATACTTGAAGAAGGAATACTTGACTTACCTCTTCCCGATGAAAAAGCCAAAGCATTTACCAGTACAGGTATTCTTACCTACAACGAAAAAGCGGGTAAACTGTACTATTTTTATTTCGGCAAAGTCAAATCGGGTATGGGGGCTTCAACATCAAACTTCTACACTGCGGTTATCAATCCAACTACCATGACCATAGAAACCAATATAATGAATACACTTGCTGCTGAAATGGCAGGAAGCGCTTATGGACAATTGATGCAGAACTGCGTTATGTACGATGAAGAAGGAAATTTGTACCTAGCGGCATATACTGATACCAACGATATAGAACAAGGTCATCTGTTGCGCATCAACAAAGGCGAAAGTGACTTCGACCCTAGTTATGAGGGTTTCCCTAATGCCGAGGGCAAGCTGCTCACCGTTCAATATGTAGGCAACGGAAAAGCGGTTGCTTATTCGCGAAAGGATGCTTTAGGCACTGCTATCGGAAGTTTCAGCCACTTCTACTCCATTATAGATTTAAAGACCGGAACCTGCGAACGCCTCAAATACAACGGGCAGGAACTTCCTTACAGTGCCGGCCGCTTTTCACAGCGCACTGCCGTTCTAGATGGTAAAGCGTATATTGGCGTATCTACAGAAACCGGCAATCCCACCATTTATATTTATGACTCTAAAAACGGCACTATTGATAAAGGCCGCGAAATTAGCCGATACTATTATTTCGATATGATACGGGTAATGGAAAGCAACAAAAAAACAACAGAATAATGCTCATGAAACATTTTCTTATTATACTTTCTCTCTTGTTCTCCATCGTGGCGCGTGGCCACGAAGGAGAGAACTTCGTAGTTTCAGATCTGTTGGCTTCTATGAAGCCGGGTGATAAAGCGGCCTTGTTGATGGTTCACTTCGGCACTTCCTTTGACGAAACCCGCGCCCTGACTATTGATGCTATCAACGCCAAAGCAAAAGCTACTTTTCCCAAACTGGAAGTACGCGAAGCGTATACCTCGCGTATAGTTATCCGCAAGTTAAAAGGAAAAGGTATTGTAAAACTTAATCCACTGGATGCCTTGCTTACTCTCCGTGGCGAAGGTTACACCCATATCATCGTACAAAGTACTAACATCATCGAAGGGGTTGAAATGGAATCACTTCGGCGAGATGTAGGTACAGTTCGCCCATTCTTTACCGAAATCAGAGTGGGCAATCCCCTACTCTATTCTGTAGAAGATTGCAAAGCATTGGTGAAAATAATGGAAGCGCACAAACCCACCAAAGGCAGTACGGTATTTGTAGGCCACGGCGCCTATACACCTGCTAACTTCACTTACCCAACGATAGATTATATGATGAAAGCCCGCGGAAACAAAGACTTTCATGTTGGAACCGTTGAAGGGTATCCTACGATGGAAAATGTTCTGAATCAATTAAAAGCCACAAAGGCCAAACAAGCCACCCTTGTTCCGCTGATGTTCGTTGCAGGCGATCATGCCCAAAACGACATTGCGGGCGAATGGAAAGAAGCACTTGAAGCGGCCGGACTGAAAGTAGACATGCGCATGGAAGGGTTGGGACAAATACCGGAAGTACAAGACTTGTTTATTGAGCATGCCCGTTTTGTGATGTACCATAAATTCCTGGATATCATGGAAAAGAAAGCTAATTATGCAAAAGAGAATGGAGTGGTGCTAACACGATAACTTTTAAATTGTAAATTTGCAGGAAATGAGATTTTCTTTAGCCGCGGCTAATAAGATTAATTATAAATATGAATAAGCCCTTAATTATAGTTGTCGGAATAGGTCCCGGAAGCCCACAGGATATTACTCCGGCGGTTATTGAAGCCGTAAAGCAAGCCGATGTTATTGTTGGCTATAAATACTATTTCCAATTTATACAGAAATACGTTTCCCCCGATGCCGAATGTATGGATACCGGCATGAAGCGTGAGCGCGACCGTGCCCATCGGGCCTTTGAACTTGCCGAAGAAGGTAAAACCGTTTGTGTAATATCTTCGGGTGACGCAGGCATCTACGGTATGTCTCCCCTCATCTGGGAGATGAAACGCGAGCGCAATAGCGATATCGGGATAATAACCCTTCCCGGAATCAGCGCCTTTCAGAAAGCAGCATCCCTGCTAGGGGCTCCCATCGGACATGACACATGCATTATATCCATGAGCAACCTGATGACCCCATGGGAAGTTATCGAAAAAAGAATCACCGCAGCCGCCCTTGGAGATTTTGTAACAGCCATATATAATCCGAAAAGCGAAGGACGTTACTGGCAGTTGTACCGCTTAAAGGAAATCTTTCTCAGTGAAGGAAGATCCGCAGATACGCCGGTAGGGTATGTTCGTCAGGCGGGTCGGGATGAGCAAGAAGCCAAAATTACAACGCTGGCAAACTTTGATCCGGAAGATGTGGATATGTTTACCGTTATCATTATTGGCAATTCACAATCCTATCAATGGGAGAATACTTTTATTACTCCACGTGGCTACTACCGCGAACAGTCTGATACGGGTACCGCTATTGGCCAAAACATTATGATACGCAGTTTCCGCACCATAGAAACCGAACTCTGTAACCCGGACATTCCTCTTGATTATAAGTGGGCACTACTTCATGCCATTCATACTACAGCCGATTTTGATATGGAGAAACTTCTTTATACCGATAAGGATGCTGTTTCTTCACTTTATCAATTATGCAGTACCCGAAAACTAAAAACCATTATAACAGATGTTACGATGGTTGCCTCGGGTATTCGCAAAGGGGCTTTAACCCGGTTGGGAATTGAAGTGAAATGTTATCTAAGTGATGAGAAGGCAGTTCAATTAGCTTCGGATAAAGGTATTACCCGTACACAAGCAGGAATCCGTTTGGCTGTTGCAGAACATCCGGATGCTTTATATGTTTTTGGAAACGCGCCCACTGCACTCATGGAGCTTTGCGACTTAATCCGCAAGGGTAAGGCTGATCCGGCAGGGATTGTAGCAGCCCCTGTGGGGTTTGTGAACGTAAAGGAATCTAAATATATGGTAAAACCATTCCATGTACCTAAAATTATTGTAGAAGGAAGAAAAGGGGGAAGCAATCTGGCGGCAACGCTGGTGAATGCTATTCTTACCCTCGATGACGCGAAACAATTAAGACCGGGAAGGGATGTATAGGCAAAGATACACCCTTATTGGCATAGATGATAACCCCACTCCATGGTTTCATCCGGATATTCTTTCTATCATTAAAGAAGGAAGAATATTCTCCGGTGGTACACGCCATTACGAGATAGTAAGGGAATTACTGCCCACTAACAGCAAATGGATCAACATCACCGCTCCGTTAGATAATGTTTTCAATCAATATCAATCCTATAACGAAATTATAGTGTTTGCATCGGGCGACCCCTTGTTCTTCGGTTTCGGAAACACCATAAAGAAGAAGTTACCGGAAGCAGAGATAATCTCCTATCCTACCTTCAACTCTCTGCAACTGCTGGCCCACCGCATTACAATGCAGTACGATGATATGCATACCGTATCCCTTACCGGCCGGCCGTGGCATGAATTCGATAAGGCATTGATCGAAGGTAGAAAGAAAATAGGAATCCTAACCGATCGGGAACATACCCCCACCCTCATTGCCCAACGCATGCTGAAATATGGTTACGATAATTATATAATGTACATTGGCGAGCATCTTGGAAACCCCCAAAGAGAACGTGTTAGCAAAATGAGCATCAATGAAGCTGCGGAAGCCGGCTTCAATCACCCTAACAATTTGATAATAGTAAATCGCGGCAACGGTAAATCGCGGTATTTTGGTATTCCCGATGAACTGTTCGTGCACTTAAACGGTCGATCGAAAATGATTACCAAAGCCCCTATCCGGCTTCTTACGTTAAGCGCATTAGCATTAAAAGATAAAGAAAGTTTTTGGGATATTGGATTCTGCACCGGCTCTGTATCTATAGAGGCTAAAATGCAGTTTCCACACTTAAACATCACAGCCTTCGAGATACGAGAGGAAGGAGCCGAGCTTATGCTAGCAAACTCCCGCCGCTTTGGTACACCCGGAATAACAACTGTAATCGGCGACTTTACCGGTATTGATATTTCATCCTTCCCGGCACCGGATGCTGTTTTCATTGGCGGGCATGGGGGCAAGTTGAAAGAGATTCTCCATAAAATAAATGAAGTATTACTCCCTGATGGTGTTGTGGTCTTTAATTCGGTTAGCAATGAAAGTAAAAAGATGTTTATGGAAGGGGCGCAAGCAACCGGACTGGATATTAAATTATCGACTCGTATAATAGTTGATGACAATAACCCTATAGAGATAATGAAAGTTATAAATGCTTAATCCGCGTCATCCATCTAATTAAAGAATGAGTAAACAATGCAAGAATGAGTACAGCCATAATACTAATATCCGAAACAAGTCTTCCTATTGCCCAAACCATACAAAGCGAGTTGGAAGGGAGCACCATTTACTCAACATCCGGTGCAAACGGTAGCATCCGGATAGAATCCATTAAAAGATTCATTGATAAAGAATTCAATTCTTTCGACTCACTGATATTTATTGGAGCCCTCGGCATCTGCATACGCACCATTGCCGAACAAATTCAAAATAAGTATAAAGATCCCGCCATAATAAACGTTGACAGTACAGGGCGGTTTGTTATATCGGTACTCTCCGGACACGTTGGCGGTGCCAATAGGCTAACCCAACTGGTTGCATCCATCATTGGAGCCGAACCTGTTATTACCACACAGAGCGATAATACTGATTTATGGGCGTTGGATACGCTGGATAAAGAGTTCGGGTGGACAGCAGAACAGGCAAACAGCTCCATGAACAAAATAATCGTTTCCTTTGTAAACGGTAAACCAACAGCCTTGATATTGGAAACCAAAGATAAAGGAACCGGCTATTTAGAAAAAACACTTCCTGCCCATGTAGATGTTTATTATAAATGGGAAGATGTACCTGCCAAACCATATCAGTTACTGATTGCTGTAACACCATTTGAAAGGGAGACAGATATTCCGGTTCTCTACTTTCGTCCGAAAGTATTGCACATGGGAGTGGGTTGCCGAAAAGAATGCAACCCCAACGGTATCAGTACTTATATAAAGCAACATTTGAAACAGCATCGGCTTAGTTCACTCGCTATAAAAACAATTGGCACCATTGATTTAAAGAAAGACGAGCCGTTATTTAATGAACTGCAGAATGCTTTTAAAACAACCAATATCCGTATATATACCGCTTCGGATTTGGAAAAAGCCGAAGTGCCCAACCCTTCTGATAAGGTACATGAAGTAACCGGATCGTACAGTGTATCCGAAGCGGCAGCCATTTGTAGCGCATCGGGCGGGCCTCTTCTCCTGGAAAAGCAGAAAGGAACCATAAATAACGGTAATCAGTTTACTTTTGCTGTAGCAATTGATATCACCGCGCTTCGTAAAGGCCATATTGAGATAGTGGGTGCAGGTCCGGGAGATCCGGAATTGATTTCCGTAAGAGGTAAAAGGATGCTTGAAGAAGCGGACCTCATTCTTTATGCCGGAAGCCTTGTACCCCGAGAACTTACCTATTACGCAAAAGGGGGTGCAGTAGTACGCAGTTCGGCCTCAATGACCCTGGATGAACAATTTGCACTTATGAAAGAGTTTTATGATAAAGGATTGTTCGTTGTGCGCCTGCATACAGGTGATCCTTGTATTTATGGTGCTATTCAGGAACAAATGAACTTCTTCGACCAACAGGGTATGAGTTACCATATTACGCCGGGAATTTCTTCTTTTCAGGCCGCGGCAGCAGCGTTACGGTCGCAATTCACCATTCCCGAGAAAGTACAGACCATTATCCTTACCCGTGGAGAAGGCCGTACCCCGATGCCCGAGAAGGAACAACTTAATCTGTTGGCTCGCTCGCAAAGTACGATGTGTATATTTCTAAGTGCAGGTGTGGTAGAGGATGTACAGGAACAACTGTTGCAACATTATCCGCCAACCACTCCGGTAGCTGCCTGCTATAAACTCACCTGGAAAGACGAACGCGTTTTTCGGGGTGAATTAAAGGATCTGGCAAATATCGTAAAAGATAACAACCTCCTTCTTACCACTATGATTGTTGTGGGTGATGCTATTGATAACAGGCAGGGGCTATCCAGGTTGTATTCGCATGAGTTTAAGCATTTGTTCAGGAAATAAAAACAAAACCTAGAATGAATAAGTATGATATTAATATTTGGCGGCACCACCGAAGGACGAAAAGCAGTACAAGTAGTTGATAAAGCAGGGAAACCTTTCTTCTACTCTACAAAGGGAACTTTGCAGGAAGTTACCTCTGCCCATGGCACACGCATTACAGGAGCCATGAACACCGAACGTATGTCTTCTTTCTGTCGGGAAAACCAGATTAAACTCATCATAGATGCCGCTCACCCCTTTGCCAAACAGCTTCACCAAACCATTGCCGATGTATCCGAGCAAACCAATATTCCGGTAATACGCTTCGATCGTATTTATCCACCACGAGATAAAGATCTTTTTTGGTGCGATGATTATGCCAATGCCATTATCAAACTTGAAGAATGCCATATCAACAAACTAGTTGCTCTTACCGGCGTTAATACCATATCCCAATTAAAACCTTTCTGGACAAAACATCCCACTTGGTTCCGTATCCTCAAGCGGGAAGAATCTTTGCAAATAGCTCAAAAGAATGATTTCCCGAAAGAACAACTGTTGTTTTACGAGACAGATGAAGATGCAACGCTCTTGCAAAAGATTTATCCGGATGCAGTTTTATTGAAAGAGAGTGGCGTTAGCGGTGGCTTTATGGATAAGGTAATAGCAGCCAGAGAAAAGAACATACGCGTATTTGTGATTAAACATCCGTTAGTGCCCGATGAATTTTATTTGGTAAATGGCGAGCATGGCCTGCGCCGTACAATAGAGCAACTTTTGCCCGGTTTCTATTCGCTACGCACGGGCATAACTACCGGAACCTGTGCTACGGCCGGCGCTGTTGCCGCAGTAAAAATGCTGTTAACCGGCAAAGAGAATAAATGTGTTCCGGTTCTTTTGCCTAATGGTGAAACGATTATTGTTCCGGTTGAAAGTGTGGATAAATGCAAGGATGGCGCAGTTGCTAAGGTTATTAAAGATTCGGGAGACGATACGGATGTTACGAATGGAACGACTGTGGAAACAAGTGTTGAAATGAAAAGAACGGGATGGTGGAGATCGCAAATTAAATCAACCGCTATCATAATCAAAGGCGGCAAAGGTATTGGCACAGTAACCCTGCCCGGCCTCGGCCTGCCAATCGGCAGTTCTGCCATTAACGCAGGACCACAAAGCATGATCAGAGAAAATATCCTTCGAGAATTAGAGATTCTTCATAAACCGGTAAAGCCCGCAAGTCAAATCGAAGTAACTATTTCCGTTCTCCAAGGAGAGGAACTCGCGGCGCGTACTTTCAATTCAAGATTGGGAATTAAAGGCGGCATTTCCATTATCGGTACTTCAGGGATCATCCAACCTTTTTCTGTGGAAGCTTTTATTTCCTCTATTCGCAAAGCACTGGAAGTAGCAAATGCAGCAAATACCCCGCGTGTAGTTATAAACTCGGGTGCGAAAAGCGAAAAATATCTCCGCAATTATTATCCCGAATTACCGGAAGCAGCCTTTGTACAATACGGAAATTATATTGGTGAGACGTTAAAAATAGCCTCCGAGCTCAATATAAAAGCCATCACACTGGGGGTAATGATTGGCAAGGCTGTAAAACTTGCCGAAGGTTGTCTGGATACCCACAGCAAAAAGGGAACAATGAATAAAAAGTTTCTTCAGCAAGTAGCTGCCAAATCGGGATGCAGTAAGGAAACAATTAAAGCAATCGAACATATAACATTAGCGAGAGAGCTATGGTTAATCATTCCCGAGCAGGAAGCAAAAGCCTTTTTTGGGGGTATTATTGCCAGATGCCGGAGATATTGTATTCCGTTCTTTCCTAAAGGAGAACTAAATTTATTATTGATTGAAGATAATGGCGATATAGTTCAAGGTAATCTTTGTAATTAGAAATTAAACTTTACAGAGAATAAGAACTCTCTTTGCCTTAGTGGTATTTGTTGATTATATATATTTACGGATGACAATTCAGATATAGAAAATAAATTGTTATTTAGTATATTGTTTAAAGCCAACTCATATTCTATTCTTTTATGCTTATATATTCCTTTAATATTCAGAAAAAAAAAGTCTGAATATTTATTTGCTGTGTTTTCATATATAACGTAATCATAATCCATCAGGAGGTCTATACTTTTTGTTGGGAAGTAGAATAGTCTAAAATTTTGTGTAAGGTCTTTTAATGGTCTTGTTTCTGTTAAATTATTATTGTTCCAGCTTATTCTTCCTGTTGTATTATAAATGATATTTACATTCTTAATAGGTTTCCAATCTATTTTGGTAGAAACGGAAGCTATATGGCTGTTGTTCTTTGTCATAATATCCTGTTGGAAAATATTAGATTTTACCATTGTATAGGAAGGGATTAAACCTAATGCCAATCTGCTTTTTGTGAACGTTTTTGAGACATCCGCTGTAATAGATAAAATATTACCTTTGTCATTTTGTTGTTTGGTAGTATAATAGGAGTATTCATCTGTAATATAAAAGGCATTGATATAATTGCAATCTTCCAATCTATAGATAGCATTCATGCTGAAGAAAAACATATTCACAATATCTTTATATTGGATTCTACTTGCTAAGTACACCCTACTATTATGATTTAGTGCATTATTGGGGATATAGATACTTCTATATCCTGTGAAATATGGCGAATCTAATAAAGATATATCATTTGCATAGTCGTAGCTGTATCCAATTCTAATAAAAGTTTCCCATTTATGATTAATCTGCCAAGTGTTACTAATTGATGGAGAAAAAATAATTTTCTCATTCGAAATATCACTCGTTGAATAGTTATCGTAAGAGATAGGGAGTTTAATAGATATAAATAGGTTCTTGGAGGAGTTTTTAATTTGGTATGTTGGGTCTAAGCCTATTTGTAGACGTTTGATTTTAGTGTGTTGTTTTGCTCCTTTTTCTTGATACACCCAACTGTTTGTTATATCTTTCTGCCTATATGTAGCAATAAGATCAATATTCAACTTGTTTTTTAGTACATTAAAAGAAGTTCCTATTTTGTTTTTCGTAATGAAATATTTAGACTTGAACAACTCTGATATATCATTCGTTATAGTATTGTCTTTATCTAATTCATCTTTGTTAGATTCAAATCTTAACAAAGAATTTATATGAATTGTTTGTTCGTTCTCGGCTTTAAATAATCCATGAAAATTATTCTGTATATATTGCACTGCGTTTAAACCAAATATATTCACATTATCAGAATTGGTGTTCATATTTGAATATATATCTTTGTTTTTGCGAGAATATAATACTTCGTCTTTTATATATTTACTTAATGAATTAAGCTCATAAGAAACAGAGGTTCTTAGATTCTTTGTAGATTCTTTCTGCTTCGATGATTCCGAAATATGAATATAGTCTCCTTCTGTTGCAATACTTTGTAATAAGTAGAAGTCTTGGTCTGTTTTATCATTACCATAAGCAACATTCAGTCTTAATTCTGAATCTTTGGATAAGGGGATAAGAGTATTTGCAGAGCCTAAATATGTGTTATTGAATAGATGTCGGTTGGTTGGTAATGGAATACTTCTTGCAGATGGGGCTGTTACGAAAGGGCTGATTACTGCCTCATATGAAAATAGATCATCAAAATTTAATTTGTCCTCGATTTCATTTAAAATTGCATTTCCATTATTTTGCCCTTTGATACTGACGATAGATTGTTGGTTCTCGCTTATATAAGAAGCCAATCCTTTTCCGTCATATAAGAATGGTGTTCCTCCTGCCCCAAGTTGTATATTTCCAAAAGGGCGAGCTTTATGTCCTTTTTTGAGTTTAATATTTATTGCAGACTTTTCCTCAAAATCAATGCCTTTTAATGCTTTTATATGTTGGTTGTTTTGTAAAACTTCAATAGAACTGATAGCATTAATATCCAAATTATTTGTTGCAATATTATATTGACCTCCCAGTAGATCTCTACCCTCAATATAAAATTTGTTGATAGACTCTCCCATATAAGATATTGTACCATTATCGGCAACCTTTATGCCTGGGAGTTTTTTTAGTACATCAGAAACATACCTATCTCCTTGTGTTTTAAAACTATTTACATTGTATCTTAATGTGTCATTAACATTTTGAATTGGGGGAACTTGTACAACAACTTCTTCAAGCGGTATAGATGATTCAAATAGTTCTATGATATGATTGTTTGCTAATTCGAATTGCTTTTTTGATAGGGTCAATGCGGAATATCCCAATAGTTTAAATTGTAGATACTCTATATTATCGCTTTTTTCAATAGCAAAATGTCCTTCTTGGTCGGAGAAAGTATAATATACAATCTCTTTTTTTTTATCAATGCCTTGGCAAATCACATTTTCAAGTTTATTTCCGGATGCAGAAGATATAACAACACCATCATAAGCGTTATTTACTTGTTGTGCTTGAACTATAGGCGATATAATACTTATAAAAGCAATTATACAGAATACTATTTTATTCACTCTACTATTCTAATTCAATAGGATTATATGGCTTAGGTTGAACCTTCTTTATAACATCTTCGCTTACTTTGGCTCTGTCACCCATCATTTGTAAAATGCTTGCTGGATTGGCTTTTAAATTACTTATTATTTGTCGAACCTCTTTTCGAGTTGAATTTACAACATTATCAGAAGGTAAATATATAGGGTTATAACCTTTAGCTTGTTCAAGCCCATTTAATGAGAAAGTGTAGTGCTCCTTGTCATCATATAGTTTAAGGATCAAACCTGGTAATCCTGTGAATACATAAGGCCCATCGCTAAGTAGAATATCCGGGCTATACCAAGCGATATAATTTCTTCCTCTATAGGTACAAGTGGCTTTTTTGCATTTATATTTTCCTATTTGTTGTTCATCAGAGGATAATTGCCATTTTATTTTTATGTCGTTATCTGTGTAACGATAATTATCGCGTGAAGTAATCATCTCTTGTAATGTGAAATCATTCTTTGAGGGATAGTTTTTTATGATAATTGATTTGAACTTAATCAATCTGCCAATTGCCAATGTTTGTCCTATTACAGATGTTGCCGCCTGCCCCGATTTTATCAGTGAATTGTAAATTGAATCTTTTTTTAACGAGTTGTAATCTAAAAAAGAACTATACTTATCTCCAACAAGAAGAATGGTTTGACACTCTGTCTTTAGATCTGTAAAGGTTGTATCTTCGGAGAATGAGAGGGAATAGAATACTCTATATTTTGCATTGTCTAATAGTTGGTGTGCGATGGTATCTCTTACAACTCCATTTACATTAGACGTTCTTTGTGCTTTTGCGTTAAATGCCAAAAGTGAAAGTAAATATACTGCGATTAATACTCTTAACTTCATATTTTAGAATAGTATAAAAGGAGCAAGATTTGCATAAAAGCTCTTGCTTAAAATGATTTATCCACCGAAATTCCGCAGCTTGTATCTATTGTAACGTGATTAGCTGCATACATTGAAGTAACGCCAACAAGTAAAAAGCCCAAAGATAGTAATACTTTCTTCATAAAATCTCCTCCTTTTTTCGAAATAATTAATGATTATTCGGTAAATATAATAGATATTTTTCGAAAAAACAAGATGTATAGACATTTTTCTCTAGGAAAGGTATTTTTTTAAACCCGTCAACCCGGAATAGGGATAAAACAAAAAACAGTCAACCAAATTCAGGTTACTACAAATGCAACGTTGCATTTTCGAATTAGCAACGTGCTGTTTACCCAAATGCAACGTGCTTTTTCGAATTAGCAACGCGCATTTGAGACAAATGCAACGTGCATTTTTACTGGAAAGCCTTGGGCAAAATGGATAGCTTTTGCTTCAAAATAACTCTAACGGACGTTTTGATTTTAAAATAATTCCATATCTTTGCCGCATATTTATTCATACTTTCGGGGGGAAAGGTATGGATTAACAAAAACACAATGCCGCAATCACCTATACAATCCCAATTTCTACTCGCTGCCCCTTCTTCGGGTAGTGGCAAAACAACCGTTGCCATGGGATTAATGTATTTACTTACCCAACAACAGAAAAAGGTTCAGGCATTTAAATGCGGTCCCGATTATATCGATCCTCTATTTCATAAAATAGCTACAAATAGGCCTTCGATAAATGTGGATACTTTTATGGCTTCGGAACAACATATTCGAGAACTTCATAGTCAATATGCCTCTAAAGCAGAGGTGTGCATCTTTGAAGGTATGATGGGAATGTTCGATGGATACGACCGCAGCAAAGGATCATCCGCAGAGATTGCCCGTTTACTGAATATACCGGTTATCCTGATTATTGACGCAGGCTCAACTGCCTATTCTGTGGCTCCACTTATCCGGGGATTTGTCAATTTCGATCCGAAAGTAAATACAATTGGTGTTATTTTCAACCGGGTTGGCTCCGAAAAGCATGCTAATATGCTGAAAGAGGCATGTAAAGACATTGGAGTAGAGTGCTTTGGATGCATCTCACGAAACAACGATTTAAAACTGGAATCGCGTTATCTGGGACTGGATATCAGCCCGATTGAGAACAAAAGCATTATCGAAACTTGGGCAAACTTTATAAAAGAGCAGATTAATGTGGAACTGTTACTGAATAAAACCCGTTGCTCCACAGCTCATTATATACCGCAGCCAACTCCCACAAAGAATTTACGCATAGCGGTAGCCAAAAGCCATGAATCATTTGCCTTCTTATATCAGAAAACATTGGATCGGTTCAATGAACTTGGAGAAATTATCTTCTTTAACCCGGAGACCGATCAACAATTACCAACCGGAACAGATATATTGTATCTGCCGGGTGGATATCCCGAAAAAAGAATTGCCGAACTTAATCATAACACACCTTTGATGAAAGAGATTAGAGATTATATAGAATCCGGCGGTAATGCTCTTGCCGAATGTGGCGGGATGATATACCTCAGCCAAGGAATATATACTGAAAACGGTTTGGAGCCAATGGTTGGTATTCTTCCTTTTTCCATATCCAACCGAAAAGAAAGCCGTAAGCTTTCACTGGGGTATCGGCAATTCGATTATAATGGTCAGCACTTATGTGGACATGAGTTTCACTATACGCAAATATACGGTGAAACAGGAAGTCTGACTTCCATAGCGAACCTGTATAATGCTAAAAGAGAACCGGTTAGTACTCCCGTATTTAGGTATAAAAATGCGATAGCAAGCTATACGCATTTGTATTTGGGAGAAAGTGATTTATTAAAACTTTGGGAAATCGTTTATTAAACGCATATTTTGATTAAGTTTGTAGTATTAATGAAGAAATAAAGAAAGGAGTTGCATATGACAACATTAGAATTAAAAGCCAGACTTCAAAGGGATATAGAGAACGAACAGAATAGCTCTATCATTGAAAGATTACAAGCCTATTACAATAAACTAAAGTCAACTCCATGTCAATTCTCGAAAGAAGAATTGATTGATGAAGTTAGACGTTCTGTTGAAGATGCTCAAGCAGGAGGAGGCAAGACAATGGAAGAGATGAGAAAAAAACATCCTCGCAAATGAAAATAAAATTCTTAATAGCTGCAGAAGAGCATTTAGACAATATATATAACCATATAGCAGAAAAAAGCGAGCGAGCTGCAATTACTTTATACAATCATTTTCTGGATGAAATAGAACGACTTGAAAATTTCTCTCAAATAGCAGCAATAGAACCTTTGCTAATTAATAAGCCCCAAACTTTTCGTTCTTTAGTCGTACATCGTAACTATAAAGTTATATACTATATAGAAAAAGAGACTATATATATTGCTGCTATATGGGATTGTCGTCAAAGCCCCGAAATAAACGAAAAGAAAATTAAATGAAAAAAATATATACTCGTGCAGGCGATAAAGGCACTACCGGTATTCACGGTGGCCAACGAGTGGAAAAAGACGATGTACGTATAGAGGCCAACGGCTGTATTGATGAGCTGAACTCGGTAATAGGAATTATCCGTTCTCTTTTGCCTTTCGAACATCCCTGGCAATCGGTTCTTTACAAAATACAGCATAACCTGATGATCGTTATGAGCCATGTTGCAACGCCTTCGGCCATACGCGCACAAAATCCAAATATCCTTGCGGATGATCTTGTTTCTTTCTGCGAACAACAAATGGATGCAATGACAGCCGAATTAAATGATAACGGTTATTTTCTTCTGCCCGGCGGTACTCCCGTATCTGCCCAATGCCAGTTTGCCCGCACAGTGGCCCGACGCGCAGAGCGCAGACTGTGGACATTAAACCGGGAAGATCCGGTAACGGAAGATATTCTTAAATTCATCAACCGCCTCTCCGATTTGTTTTTCGTTATGGCACGATATGAAATGCAACAGCAAAACTGGCCGGAAGAACGCTGGCAGGCTTTCGGGTATAAGAACAAAAAGCAATGAGATCATAAAAATGAAAGATAAACTGAAACCCGTAATGTTTGCCGGAACCGGTAGCGATGTTGGAAAGAGTATCATTGCAGCCGGGTTTTGTCGGATATTTAGGCAAGACGGCTATGCTCCGGCTCCATTCAAGGCGCAGAACATGGCGTTAAATTCTTATGTCACCCCGGAAGGTTTGGAGATAGGCCGCGCACAGGCTGTACAGGCAGAAGCGGCGGGAATATCCTGCCATACGGATATGAACCCGATACTGCTGAAACCCTCTTCCGATCACACATCGCAGGTTGTACTAAATGGCAAACCCATTGGTAACCGCAATGCTTATGATTATTTTCGCAAAGAAGGAAAGGAAGAATTACGCGTTGAAGCATACAGCGCCTTCGATCGCCTGCAACAACGATACAATCCTATAGTACTGGAAGGCGCGGGTAGTATTTCGGAAATCAACCTTCGCGAAAGCGATCTGGTGAATCTTCCAATGGCTATGCACGCCGGGGCAGCTGTTATTTTGGTAGCAGATATAGACCGTGGCGGCGTATTTGCAAGTGTTTACGGTTCTATTATGTTACTCGGCGAAGAGGAACGCCGATATATAAAAGGTATTCTTATTAATAAATTTCGTGGTGACATAAGGCTATTCAACAGTGGAATTAAAATACTGGAAGACCTTTGTAAAGTGCCGGTGGTAGGTGTTGTTCCTTATTATAAAGACATCCATATTGAAGAGGAAGATTCTGTAATCCTTGAAAGTAAACAATTTCAGGCATCACAAGGTAAGGTAAATATCGCAGTTGTGCTTTTACGGCATCTCTCTAATTTTACCGATTTTAATGTATTGGAACGTGATCCGCGGGTACATCTTTTCTATACCAACAATACGGAAGAGTTGATGAAAGCCGATATCATTCTCATACCCGGCAGTAAAAGCACCCTATCCGATCTGCACGAAACGCGCCGTAATGGAGTTGCCCAGGCAATTATCCGGGCGCATCGTGAAGGGGCTACCGTTATGGGAATTTGCGGCGGATACCAGATCATGGGAATGGAAGTGAACGATCCGGATCATGTAGAAGGCGAAATAGAACGCTTGCCGGGATTGGGATTACTTCCTATCATCACACACATGCAAGGTGAAAAGGTTACCCGCCGGGTAAAGTTTAAAATAAATAATAATGAATCGATTTGCGAGGGTTACGAAATACACATGGGAACTACAACGCTTGCAAAAGACACATTGCCATCACCACTGGTACGGATAGAAAACGAAGACCGTACCGATGGCTATTTCAAGGATCACACCTGCATGGGAACATATATTCACGGCATTCTCGATAATGCCGCCTTTATTGATTTCCTGCTGGAACCTTTTGCAGATAAACTTACCGAAAAAACATTTGATTATAAATCATTTAAGGAAGAACAATACAATAAGTTAGCCCATCATATACGCAAACATGTAAATCTTCCATTAATCTATAAAATACTACAAGTATCATGATACAAGGACATGGCGATGATATTTACAATTTTAAAAGGCCAATAGTAAGCAACTTTAGTTCGAATGTGTTTTACGCTGCCGATTTATCCGGATTGAAAGAACACCTTTCCCAAAAACTGGATCTGATTGGGAATTACCCCGAACCGAAACCTTACACACTGGAACGGGAATTAGCCAGGCATCACCAAATTTCTCCTTCAAATATACTTGTTACCAATGGGGCAACCGAGGCTATTTACCTGGTAGCCCAAACATTCAGAGGAAGCAATTCAAGAGTTGTTATACCTGCATTTAGCGAATACAAAGACGCGTGTGTTATGCATGGCCATCGGGTTAGATATTCACATCTATCATTAACAAGATTCAAGAATGTTGATTTGGCTTGGATATGTACTCCAAATAACCCTTCAGGAATGGTAACTCAGAGCAAACATGAGCTTTTGAAACAGTTTCACGCCCACCCTAATATATTATTTGTCGTTGATATGTCTTACAAAGACTTTACACTTAAAGAGATGTTATCGCCGGCAGAGATCGTGTCTCTTCCCAATGTAATACTGTTGCATTCTATGACAAAAAAATATGCTATTCCGGGCTTACGACTGGGTTATTTAGTTACTAACGAATCGTTAGTAACTAAAATACAAGACAATCGCATGCCATGGTCTGTAAACCAGCTAGCTATTGAAGCCGGCTTATATATACTTCAAAAGGGTATTCCTTCTACCATTACTATGGCTGATTACTTACAAGAATGTGAAAGAGTACATACAATGCTTAGGTCAACCAGTGAGATTTATGTATGGCCATCGGATTCACATATTCTTTTGGCAACGCTGCCTCCCAAAAGAAAGGCTCGATTATTGAAAGCATATTTGGCCGATAAATATGGTTTCCTCATTCGAGACGCATCTAATTTTACTCAAAGAATTACAAGCAGTTTCCGTATTTGTCCGCAAAGCCCCGAAGAAAACGATAAACTTTTTGAATACATACAAGAATGGCTGGCTTTATAACCACTCCCCTCTTGCATTTTATACTTCCATTGCTACTGGGGTGGTTCTTGGATAAAATATTCGGCGATCCTCTCCGGTTGCCCCATCCGGTAGTAGGCTTTGGAAAGATGATCGCATGGGGCGAGCACCGATTTAACAAAAACAGCCACAGGGCTAGAAATGGAGCACTTCTATCCATCAGCCTTATCCTGATTGTTTTTGTTTTTTCTTTTCTCATCTTATGGCTTCTTTATACACTATCTCCATGGTTATATGTGGGAGTAGCCACTATACTGGTGTTTTATTGTCTGGCCGGAACCACACTTATCCGTGAAGTCTGTATGGTATTTGAAGCTACAGATCGCTCTTTAGAAGAAGGTAGAACACAGGTAGCCCGCATTGTGGGTCGTGATACTTCGGAATTATCAGCCCAGGAAGTTCGAACGGCAGCCCTGGAAACATTGGCAGAAAATCTAAGTGACGGGGTGATCGCGCCTTTGTTCTGGTATTTACTTTTAGGTGTTCCGGGAATGTTGGCCTATAAAATGATTAATACGCTTGATTCCATGATTGGGTATAAGAATGAGCGATATCTTTTATTCGGTTGGATGGCTGCGAAGATTGATGATGTGGCAAATTATATTCCCGCGCGGGTCACCGCATTGCTTATGATTCTGGCTTGCGGCAGGTTAAAGTTGTTGAGTTTCGTTGGCAAGTATGGAAATCAACATGCCAGTCCTAATTCAGGATATCCGGAAGCTGCATTGGCGGGGATATTGAATTGCCGCTTCGGTGGGCCTCATAATTATTTCGGCAAGAGGGTGCATAAGCCTTATATCGGGGAGAATAAACGGGTGCTCACAACGGCGGATATGAGAATAGCAATTCGAATTAATCGGGTTGCGGAGATTATATTTCTATTCTTACTATCCCTCCATACGGTGTTAACGCAGTAAATGCCTCTTCTACTTTAAGGATTCCTGCATAAACCTGCGCGCAAACAAGCACCCCGCCATGAGCAAACACCGCTACTTGCGAATAATCCTTTTCTTTCAATTCATCCAGAAAAGCCGATACGCGCTCTAACTGTATCCTAAAAGATTCGCCACCGGCCGCGGGAATATTTATATAATCATCGAACCACTCCTGCAATCGGGGATCGGTTATATTATCGAAATGCTGCATTTCCCATTCACCAAAGTTAAGTTCCATGATTCTGTTATCACGGATAGCATTTGTATAACCGCAATAATCTGCCAATTTAACACAACGAGAAAGCGGACTGGTATAAACAACATCAAACTTTTGGCGGGCTATTTTGCTTTTGGTTATAGCGGCTTCTTCCGGAAAAGAATCTTTTAAAGGTACATCCGTTTGTCCATAACAAGTTCCTTGAGGAACATCTACAGAAGTATGCCGAATTAATGTTATAATCATATAGAAATAGTAGTAAGTATAACGATTCCCAGATAAAAAGACAATTCGCATAAAAGGAATGTCGCACCGCAACAATCGCCTGAATACCCTTGAATACGCTTATTCATGAGTGCATATAGCACATAAAAAACGATGACCGGAATCAACGCAGCCAGCCAATATTTAGGAGAAAGAAGGGCCAACAGCGGTGTTACTCCGAAAATAAATGTACGTATCCAAACAACCGCACTCATCCGATTATATACAGTCTTTGCTTTGCTGTCTTCTTCCTTACGAGCATACGGCAGAACATTGGGCAATTGTGCCGCAATAAATTTCGACCATACATCTCCCGCGATTATAACACAGGCGGTTATCGGTAAAAGAATTGAAATCAACAACGAGTACAGCAATAGGAAATACATGATTAATGCCAATACCCCATAACTGCCCATGTGAGCGTCTTTCATTATGCTCAATATTCTTTCGCGGGTGGTACCGCCCCCAAATCCATCGAAGAAATCGGCCAAACCATCTTCGTGCAGTGCTCCGGTAATGAATAATCGCCAAACAATCGCTACTATTACTGCTACATGGTTAGGCAGTATCATGGCTGCTAACCACAGAATTAATGCTGTTGAACCACCTGTGAGCCAGCCCACCAATGGCCAATAACTTACAACATTCTTAAAATGTTTCGCGGGAACTTCTTTGATCCGCCAAAAGGGAAATCGGGTAAAGAATATAAAGGCTGCCAGAATATTCATTGGTCAAAAGTATTTGGTAACTTCTCCTTTATGGAAGCTATCCATTTCGTTTATCATCCGTACAGCCGAATCTATAATGGGATAGGCGCAGATGGCACCTGTTCCTTCGCCCAATCGCAAACCCAGATTGAGCAAAGGTTTTACTTTCAGATAATCCAGAAGGAGCTTATGACCGGCTTCATCTCCCCGGTGTCCGAAGATGGCATAATTCAGCACTTCCGGGTATAAGCGTGAGGCTGCCAGCATGCAGTTGGTCATAATGAATCCATCTACCAATATTGTTATTTTGAGTTCGGCCGCCCGAAGCATTCCGCCAACGGCCATCATCATTTCTAATCCACCAAAATAAGATAGTATATCCAACAAAGAGGCTTCACCGGAATAGTTGTCCATCGCTTTTTTCAACACATTATATTTGTGTTTTACTCCTTCGCTATCCAATCCGCTGCCTGCACCAACACATTTATCTAAAGGGATACCGGTTAAGTAAGTCATCCATAACGAGGAAGATGAAGTGTTTGCGATTCCCATCTCACCGAAGCTTAAAACGTTACTGCCTTCCTCAAAACACTGTTTCACTATATCGGCTCCATGGCTGATGGCTTGTTCCATCTCTGCCCGGGTCATGGCCGGCTCATGGAGATAATTACGGGTACCTCTGCATATCTTCTTATCGTATACCCCTAATTCTTGCGGAAAGGTGTAATCTACTCCTGCATCGACTACTTTCAGCTTAAACCCATGCTGGCGACAGAGAAAATTTACTCCGCCATTTCCTGTTAAGAAGTGGATGCATTGTTGCCAGGTTACTTCTTTTGGCGATAAGCTGACTTTTTCTTCTACAATTCCATGATCGGCTGCAAAGACTATATTCTGAGGATTGTTTAGACAGGGATTAAGGCTTTGTTGTATCATGCCGATTTGGAGTGCCACTTCTTCTAATATTCCCAACGAACCTTTTGGCTTTGTTAGGTTATCGATCTTGTCAATCAGCTTTTCGCGGATGCTCTCATCGGGCTTTTCTATCCGGAATGTTTTCATGCTATTTTATTTTAAGTGGAATCCCCGATACCATTAAAACAACCTCATTGGCTTTGGCTGCAATATATTGATTTACCCAGCCCTGCAAATCCGCAAACTTCCTTTGTATTTCATTCTCCGATGTGCCCCCCATTCCTATTTCGTTGGTTACAAATATAAAATGGGCATCCTGACGGGTAAATGCATCAAATTCTTTTTTTATTGCTTCCAGTGAATTATCAATATTTGAGTTGGAATCAAAGAAGAAGTTTGTACACCAGAGGGTAACACAATCTATTAATACTACCCTTCCGGGAAGTTGGTGACGGCTAAGTTCTTTTTCTTCTTCTATGTTTGTCCATTGCGGCCCCCGCCCTGCCCGATGTTTGAGTACTCTTTGCCGAAAGTCTTCATCCCATATACGAGATGTTGCCAGGTAAACAGGATTGTTTGCACATGATAAAGCAAGTTTTTCCGCGTAACTGCTCTTCCCGGAACGGGCGCCACCTGTTATTAACGTTATGTTTGCCATTATTGAAAAATCAAATCAGATCTTCCACAGTATATGCCCTTGGTATTTCCCGGCAATTATAGGAGAATGCCATAATTTCACCATACGCTCCGGCAGAACGCAATGCGATCAAATCACCTCTTCTTGCTTTATTCAGGTCGATTGCTTTACCAAACACATCAGAAGATTCGCAGATAGGCCCTACAACATCATAGGTTTCCGTAGGTTCCTCGGATGTAATATTCTCCATTTTATGGTATGCCTGATACAATGCCGGGCGGATTAAATCTGTCATGCCCGCATCAAGAATAGCGAATTGTTTATTGGCTCCTTGCTTTACATACAGCACCTTGCTGATTAAGCTTCCGCACTGCCCGGTTATTGAACGCCCTAATTCAAAATGCAATTTTTGCTTGGGACGAAGTTTAAGGTGCTGTGAATATGCTGCAAAGTAAGATGCGAAATCGGGTATCGCCTGCCGGTTAGGATGTTCATAATCAATGCCCAATCCTCCGCCCACGTTGATATGATCAACAATGATCTGGCGTTTATACAGTCGTTCCTGCAATTCGTTTACCCTGTTGCAAAGCGCTACAAAATCGCTTATATCGAGAATTTGAGAACCAATATGAAAATGCAGTCCGAGGAACTTAACGTTTTTCATTTGCAACGCAACGTCAATAACGTTTTCCATATCGTCCATACTAATTCCAAACTTGTTTTCTGCCAGTCCGGTAGTTATGTTTTTATGGGTATGGGCACCAACATTCGGATTGATACGTAAAGCTATATTAGCCACCTTACCTTGTGCTGCTGCAAGTTCATTAATAACTTCCAGTTCGGGAATAGATTCTACATTAAAGCAAAAAATATCATATTTTAATCCCAGATTGATTTCCCAGTCGGCCTTACCAACACCGGCAAATACTATTTTGTCGGCGGGAACTCCGGCTTTAATAGATGCTTTAATCTCGCCACCACTTACGCAATCGGTTCCTAAACCTGCTTCACGAATAATAGATAAAATTTTATGATTGGCATTTGCTTTTACTGCATAGTGAACACAATAGTTATCATATTTACCGATTTCCCGCTTTATACAGTTTAATGTATCACGAAGTAATTTGGTATCGTAATAATAAAATGGAGTTTGCAGCTCCCGGAATTTATCAATTGGAAATTTACCTTTCATAATTATTCTTATTCATTGAAAAGAACATGACTTAGCGATTGTAAAGTTGTCTTTTTATCAGCTTCTTTAATGAGAAGAGAAATATTGTAATTACTACCTCCGTAAGATATCATACGAACGGGAATATTTTTCATGGCATGAACTACCCTTGCTTCAAAGCCAACGTTTTCCCAGTCTAAATCTCCCACTACGCAAATAATACACATTTCGCCATCAACAGTTACGGTTCCGTACTTCTTAAGATCGTCAAGAATTTCATTCAGATGGCGGGTATTATCAATTGTTACAGATACGCCAACTTCCGAAGTACAAATCATATCGATTGAGGTTTGATAGCTTTCAAAGATTTCGAATACTTTGCGTAAGAATCCGTGAGCCAACAACATTCGGCTTGATTTAATTTTGATAGCCGTAATACCTCCTTTTGCAGCCACTGCTTTAATCTTCCCCTTCTCTGTTTCGTTAGAAATCAATGTTCCCGAAGCTGTTGGATCCATTGTATTCAATAAACGCACCGGAATATTAGCATACTTAGCCGGCTGTATACAGGTTGGGTGCAATATCTTTGCTCCAAAGTAGGCCAACTCTGCTGCTTCTTCGAAATGTAACTGTCGCACCGGGGATGTTTTTTCAACAATGCGCGGATCGTTATTGTGCATACCATCAATATCGGTCCATATCTGAATTTCCGATGCGTTAATTACAGCTCCTATAAGTGATGCGGTATAGTCGCTTCCGCCTCTTTGCAGGTTATCAACCTCGCCGTAAGCATTGCGGCATATAAACCCTTGAGTGATGTAAATATCCGCATCGGGATGCAGTTCTAACTGGGCATGCAGTTTTTCCTTAATATATATTGGGTCGGGTTCAGCGTTCTTGTCTGTCCGCATATAATCTAACGCGGGAAGCAATACAGATTTCACTCCACACTCCTGCAAATAGTAATTTATCATTGTGGTAGAGATCAATTCTCCTTGAGCCAGAATTACTTTTTCTTCGAACAAAGTAAACAGATCTTTTGTAAAAGAACGGATATAATTGAAATGAGATTTTATAACGTCCAAACCTTTCTGTTTATATTCATTGGTTGCATATAGTTCATCAACATGCTGTTTATATTTCTTTTCCAGCTTGTTGATTATTTCATTCGCCCCGTCCGGATTCTTTTTATAAAGATAGTCCGAAATTTCCACCAATGAGTTGGTAGTTCCCGACATAGCTGAAAGAACTACTATTTTTCTATCACCATTGGTTATTAATGCAGCTACTTCTTTCATTCTTTGAGCCGAACCAACAGAAGTTCCTCCAAACTTTAAAACTTTCATTTTCGTTAGTTTATTTGATTAATTATTTAGGGGAAAGAAGGAAGGGGTAATAAAAGGTAATAAAGTAGATAAAGGTAATAAAGTAGATAAAGTAGTTGACTGACAATAACTTTATCTTTACTTGTTATTAATGACTTCTTTATCTCCTTTACCTCCTTTACCTCACTTTACCTCCTTTATTACCTTTACCTCCTTTACCTCCTTTACCTCCTTTACCTCACTTTACCTCCCTCAACTCAATATAAATCCTCCTTGTGTAGGTCCAAAACTTTTTTGGAAATCATCCGTTACATCAATAATCCGATGTCCTTCACAACGTAGAACCCGTCCTGGGAATCTTTTTACCAATGCCAGGTTATGGGTAGACATAATAACAGAAGCACCCGTAAGACAAATAGTATGTAATAGCGCGGTTATTTGGCGGCTGGTTTCTACATCGAGATTACCCGTTGGTTCATCGGCAAGAATTATTTCAGGAGAGTTTAACATAGCCCTGGCAATAACAATACGTTGCTGTTCGCCGCCTGATAGTTCATTAGGCATCTTGTATCCTTTAGTTTCCATACCCACCTGTGTTAATACATCAACAATGCGTTCCTTCATCAATTTCTTGTTTTTCCACCCGGTTGCCTGTAACACAAAATACAAGTTATCATTTATTGTGCGATCGGTTAATAACTGAAAATCCTGAAATACAATTCCCAGTCTTCTCCGTAACTTAGGAACATTTTTTTGCTTTATCGGCCTCATGTTAAATCCTAACACCTCAGCTTCACCTTTTCTGATGTCTAACTCTCCATAAAAGGTTTTAAGCAAGGTTGTTTTTCCCGACCCAACTTTTCCTATTAAATAAACGAATTCGCCTTTGCGTAACTGTAAGTTTACACCACTCAGAACGCAATGTTCCTCCTGATTTATTTCTACATCTCTATATCGAATCAATGTTTCTTCCATGAATCACTATGCCTAACTTTCAACTCTCTTACTAAATCTTCTATCCGGTATCCTTTGGATGTTAACAATACAACAAGATGGTAAATCATATCCGAACCCTCGTATATCATTCTTTCGCCCGTTCCGTTGGTTGCCTCGATAATCATTTCAACGGCTTCCTCACCTACCTTTTGTGCCATACGATTAACGCCCGACTGGAATAAACTTGTAGTGTAAGAACCCTCCGGCAACTCTTCATGACGTTTAACGATAAAGTCCTGCAAATGTTTCAGAAACATGATGTCTTCTTCGTTTTTCTCGCCCCAACAAGTATCGGTTCCTGTATGACAAACAGGTCCAACCGGATCAACTTTAATTAATAACGTATCATCATCGCAATCTGATAGTACAGATACAACGTTCAGGAAGTTGCCACTCTCCTCGCCTTTTGTCCACAAACGGTTCTTTGTTCTGCTAAAGAAAGTTACTTTACCTGTTTCAAGTGTTTTATCATAGGCTTCTTTATTCATATAGCCCAACATCAACACTTTATTGGTGGTATTATCTTGTATGATTGCCGGAATTAATCCGTTCATTTTATCGAAATCCATATTTAAGTTTTTGAGTTTATAAGTTTATAGTTTTTGAGTTTAAATTTAAAACTATAAACTTAAAAGCCTAAATTATCTTACATTTATTCCTTTTGCGCAAAGATACGATTTTAATTCGGGAATTTTTATTTCACCAAAATGAAAAACGCTGGCAGCCAGTGCAGCATCTGCCTTTCCGGTAGTAAAAACATCCAGAAAATGTTCCTTTTTACCGGCGCCGCCGGAAGCTATAATGGGTATGGTTAATTCTTCGGAAAGCTTTGCCAGCGCGTTATTTGCGTATCCTGTTTTCACTCCGTCATGATCCATGCTGGTGAATAATATTTCTCCGGCACCCCGTTCTTGCGCTTCTTTTGCCCAGCTAAATAATTCTTTTTCTGTTTCAACACGACCGCCGTTCAAATAGCATTTCCAGCCCGAATCTGTTTGTTTAGCATCTATTGCCAACACACAAACTTGCGATCCGAAATGCTTGGCAATATCATCAATTAATTGAGGATTACGCATGGCAGCAGAATTAATAGAAACTTTATCGGCTCCGGCATTTAGAAGACGGTCTATATCATTTAGCTCGTTGATTCCACCACCAACAGTAAATGGAATACTTATATTAGCAGCAATGCGCGTTACAAGCTCGGTAAATGTTTTCCGCCCTTCGTAACTGGCGGTAATATCCAGAAACACAAGCTCATCGGCACCTTGCTCGCTATATGCTCCGGCAAGTTCAATCGGATCACCCGCATGACGCAGATTAACGAAATTAGTTCCTTTTACTGTTTGCCCATCTTTTATATCGAGGCAGGGAATTATTCTTTTTGCTAACATAGTTTATTGCATTTACGATCAATTCGTTTTTATAAAAAACAAATGAGGTCTTTTAATTGAATCCGGCCTTCGTACAAGGCTTTCCCAAATATCACAGCAGGAATACGCGCTTCTTGCAAAGCAATAATATCATCCATATTGCTAACACCGCCACTCGCTATCAAATGGAGATTGGGATGTTGTTCCAGTATTTTTTTATAAAGATTGATAGAAGGCCCCTCCAGCATTCCATCTCTGGATATATCGGTACATATTACTTTTGTAACTCCGTATTTACTGTATTTTTCAAGGAAAGTAAACAAATCTTGCGTTGTTTCGTCTTTCCAACCATTTACCGCTATTTTATTCTCTTTCGCATCTGCACCCAGAATAATCTTTTCTGCCCCATAGCGATTTAGCCATTTCAAGAATAATTCCGGATTCTTTACTGCCAAACTTCCGATGGTTACCATTTCCGCACCGTTATCAAAGGCAATTATCAAGTCTTCTTCGCTCTTAATGCCTCCTCCAAAATCTATTATCATAGAGGTGCGAGAAGCAATCTGATCTAATACCCTATAATTAACAACATGATGCGATTTGGCGCCATCGAGGTCGACCACATGCAACCGGCGAATACCATGGGCTTCGAATTCCTTGGCTACTTCCACCGGGTTCTCGTTATATACTTTCTTTGTATCATAATCTCCCCGAGAAAGTCTCACGCATTTTCCATCGATAATGTCTATAGCGGGTATTAATTCAATCATTTAAGTTTTGCGTTTTGAAGTTTATAAGTTCCCGCGTTTATAAATCGAGGAAATTCTTTAAAATTCGTTCTCCTACCCAGCCGCTTTTCTCCGGATGAAATTGGGTTGCGTAGAAATTATCTTTATGTAATGCTGCACTAAACGGCAGAATATGATTTGTTTGAGCTGCTGTGAATTTATTTACCGGCACATAGTAACTATGAACAAAGTAAACGTATTCTTCTTCGGTGAATCCGCGAAACAATGAGCTGCAAAGATTTTCTAATGTATTCCAACCCATATGCGGTACTTTATCTTCTCGCTTTTCCGAAATAAACCGTTTAACATCTACATCGAATATTCCCAAACAGTCTGTATTTTCTTTCGTGTATCCTTCTTCCGAAGAGCGGCACATTAGCTGCATGCCAAGACAAATTCCTAAAACCGGCTGACGAAGGTTTTTAATCAGGACATCCAATCCTTCCCTTTTTAGGTATTGCATGGTTGTTTGGGCTTCGCCCACCCCCGGAAATATAATCTTATCAGCAGATAGAATCGTTTGCTTGTCTCCGGTGATCTCGGCATTAATCCCCAATCGTTTTAATCCATAATCTACCGAACGGATGTTCCCTGCGTTATATTTAATTATGACTGTTTTCATGCTAACCTAATGCCACTGTTTTATTTTATAAGCCGGTACTTTGCGTTCAACGCGCCTTTGTATGGCTCTGTACAGATATTATTATTAATTATTTTGCTTGAGGGAACAAAATTAACGAATTATTGCCAAACTATAAATAACATGAGCAATAAGTTTTACTTAAAAGAGAATAAACTTACAGATAGAAAGGCACTACATTCTTTTTCTTCTGATTTATCGTTTTATAGAAACGATACAAAAATCCCAAACGAATAGTATTCAGGTAAGCTACATCATCGCTTCCAACCCAATCTTTATAATAATTCATTACTCCAAAAGAAGCTCCTGTAAACAGGGTGTAGTTTTTATAATTAAAATTAAGCTGTAGCCTGGGGCGCAGATCAATATCTACATAATCATCTTTCCTGCTCTTTGTGAATTTCTTTTTCCGGCCATCTTCCTTTTTGTAATTAACTTTCTCTTCTCTGTCTATAGAATAGGCAACATCTAAACCCGCTAATATATCAAAAGAAAATGTTTCTAAATTAAATCGATAACCCACAAACGGACTACCATTGAGGAAGTAATTATGCAATATGGTCTTTCCGCTCGATTTATGGTTTTCCCCGTATTCGTGATACCCATTGATATTCACTTTTGTTCTGAGGTCTTCGTATGCAATCTCTGCACTCAAGATTATATTGTTTCGAAAGATGTATTTATAATCTACACTCAGTCCATAGGATAATTTTAATTCCTTACCCAGTGGTGAGTTTGTATATGTGTCGTTAATTACAAAAGAATGAGATTCACTGCCACTTCCCCTAAAAAAGGAATAACCGGTATTTATGGCAACTCCAAATTCATGGCTCTGCGCATGGGTTTGCAAGCCGACAAGTAGAACAATGAAGATAACAACGCAGATTTTTCTCATGCTGGTTTGATATAATAAAGTTTGGCGTATTGAGGAAACAAAGTTAAAAAAATAAAGGAAATAATCTTCATTATGCAGCAATAATAAGAAAAATAGTTCAAATGCACGTTGCATTTTTTCAAATGCAACGTTGTAATTCGAAAATGCAACGTGCATTTAACTCAACAGCAACGTGCATTTGAGAAAATGCAACATGCATTTGAGAAAATGCAACGTAGGGGCGCCCCTACACCATGTAGGCATTATTACCCATTTTGTGATCATTCAAAAAAAACAGCAGCAACAGCAGCAAATTTTTCTTCTTCTGTTGTTGTTGTTATTATCTTATCTGTTCTTATATGTTCTGTTATGTTATGTTGTTGCAACGGATTTCAACGGACGTTCAATTGAAGCATAAGTGGCTCTTTAAGAGCTTCTTTACGGCATAATCGCATTGCTTTTATTGCCCAATCTCAACCACACCGACATGTTGTAATTTCCACGATTGTTCCATGCGTAATAGGGAATTAATGAAACGTTTATACTTTGTGTATCGGACTGAACTTCTCGATATAATTTTTTATTCCAATCATCGTTTATTTGCTTTTGGGCGGTTCCTTGCAAAGCCATGATTTTATTTCCTTCTATATCTATAGCTTTGGGCTGAAGTTTTATATCAGCAGGTATTATTACATCATGGATGGAAGAATTAATAGGTAGATCTACAGACTCCATGCAATAAACCATGGGGCCATACATTACTGCTACCTGATTGCGTGTTTCTTCTACCAAAGGATTAGATTCTATCAAACGGGCATGTAAAGGAAGATTTAATACAATTTCGTCTCCTTTTTTCCATTTTCCTTTTACCTCAGCGTATGTACCCGATATTGTATTAACATTACTCTTTTCTCCATTTACTGAAATACTTGCATCTTTAGCCCATTCGGGAATCCGGAAAAAAAAGGAATAATCATTTTTAGGAGCTTTATTTAGAACGAGTTTTATCGATCCATCCCAAGGATAATCCGTATCTTGAGTGAGGCTAATCTCTGTACCGTCAGTCGTTTTTGTGTTGAGAATATTGCTTCCGTACAAATTGCAATATATACCTTTGTTGGATACGGCATAGGCATAGCTGTTAGCCTCTGCTATGGTGCGAACGGTATTAGGTGGACAGCAAAAGCAGGTAATGTATTCTTGCCTAAAATTGCCCCAACGTAAATTATATGGAAAATCGGAAGTTTGGCTCAATGGATTAGTATAAAGATATTTCTTGCCATCCAAACTGATACCCGACAAGATGCTATTGTAATAAGTAAGCTCCATAATATCGGCATATTTCGAATCTCCCGACAATTGAAGCATTCTGAAATTCCACAACATATTACCGATATTGGCGCAAGTTTCGTTATGGGCAGTTTCCTGTGGTAATTGGTAGGCGCGCCCGTAAGACTGATGTACCTTTTGAATGCTGTCGGGTTCGTAGGCTGTACCATCGGGAGATGTTCCATCGTACAATGCCCCGCAACCTCCTGTGACATACATTTTGCGATAAGTCACATCATCCCAAATTGGGTAGAGACACTCTAATAAAGTTTTGTCTCCTGTTTCTAAATAAACATCGGCAACACCCGCATACAGATAATTGGCTCGTACGGCATGCCCCATCGCAACTTTTTGTTCGCGAAAAGGAATTCGATCCTGATTATCGTCCGTACCATTCTCTACCATGCCACGAATATCTATCAGGCTTTTCGATAACTCCAGGTATTTCGGATCACGAGTAGTGCGATACATTTCCACAACCCCCATGTAGTGAGAAGGGCAGATAGCACTACGCGCCAATTCGTTTGTCGCGGTTTTGTAGAAATTATATAAAAAATCGGTTGTTTTAATTGCAATATCCAAAAGGGTTCTTTTGCCTGTTGCCCGATAATGTACACATCCGGCAGTCATTAGGTGCCCCATGTTATAAGTTTCGAAATGAAGCCGTTCTTCGAACCCCTTCTTAGCACCCGGATTATTCTTGTCGGCCACTATAGTTGCCGTGTGAAGATATCCATCCTCCCGTTGAGATAACCGGATGGTTTCGATGAACTTATCCATTAGCTTATCCAATTCGGGATTTTTTGTAATTGCATATACGGCAGCTACTCCTTCGAGCCATTTGTACATATCACCGTCAAAAAACGGAGGATCTTTATGCTCTCCATCTTTTAATCCTGCCGCAATCTCAAAGTTACGATAAGCATGGCTCAAATCGGGGTTATCAAAAATTCGCCACATGTTGAGCAGCATCGTGTCTTTGCAAACATTAAAACGCTCGGCCCAAAAGCCCTTTGTCCAGGTAACATCATTTAAATTGACACTGTGCATCTTTGCGTAGGGACTTTTTGTTGTATTAGTGAGCCCGTTTGTTTGTGAATGTACCAGCAAAGCACTGCTTCCAAGAAACACGGAGATGATTACATTTTTTATTTTCATAAATGATGAATTATAGTTTACATTCAAAGCTATAGTTACCCGAACTTACCGTTTGCTTTGAACCATCGGGCAGAATAACATTAGCCTTGGTATTTCCGGGTACACCTAATGTGAGATAAAATTTATCGTTTTCTCGTTTCCAATCTACTGAAATTTCACCGTATAATGTTTCGTGATTAGTCTTTACCCATTCTAAATCGCCCACAGGCTGAGGCTGTATATTAAATTCTTTGAACCCTTGCTTAACAGGTTCTATGCCTGCCAGGCTTCTGAAAAACCATTCGTCAATCTGTCCCATCATAAAATGATTCCACGAAGCGCCTTTGCGTGGGTCCCATTGTTCGGTTAATGTAGTAACACCGTATTCAATCTGGAAACCATATCCGGGGGCATCAGTATGATTGTGCATCAGGTACATTAATTCGTTTTCATCGTTCAATGCCAATGCCTGAAAGAGGTAACGGTTACCCACATCGCCGGTAGTTAAACGGTTTCCGTGTTTACGGATATCCGCTTTCAGATTTTCCATTACAGCCTGCTTATTTTGCGGTTCAACAATTCCCATAAAAACAGCCACTGCATTGCAAAACTGACTGCCCGAACCGTATTGTTTCGTTTCTTTATCGAAGAACTTCGAGTTGAAAGCATTCCGTATATGATTTGCTAATGCACGATACTTCTTTTCATCGCTTTTCTTGCCTAACATCCCGGCTGCTTCTGCCACCAGATAAGCCCCGTAATAATAATGCGCTGTTGCCGAAACTTCCACCGGACTATTTTTCGAAAAGCCTGCCCGATGTTCTCCATAGTCATACCAATCGCCCAATCCGTGAGAAATAACATAATCGGTTGAACGGGAAGTCATGTGGTTAACATATCCTTTCATTGCATCGAAGTAATTTTTTATGAGAGAATCATCTCCATAAAATTTATAGTACAGCCATGGATTAATAATAGCAGCAATTCCCCACTCGGGTGAATCGTGGAAAACATCGAGGCTCTCATCGAAAATCACATATTGAGGAACAATTGTGGGCACAAATCCACCCGCGCTTTGAGCGTCTTTGATATCCTGCATGATTTTAGGATAAAACTGTGTCATATCCCAATTGTACAGTAGCCCCGAGCCATTGAGATGGGTTTCTTCCAACCATCCTAATTTTTCGCGATGAGGACAATCGGTAAATACCGATTGCATATTGCTTCTGACAGCGTTTTTTATGATTTCGTGCGCCTTATTGAATAGCTCGTTCGAGCATTCGAAATGCCCTCTTTGAGGTGTTGAATTATATATGAAATGGGATTTTATATCCAGAATAACCGGCCTATTGCTTTTCGCGGTCAACATATCAGCTCCATCTACCTGAATGTATTGAAAACCGTAATATGAAAATTCCGGATGCCATTCTTCTACGCCTTCTCCTTTTAATGTATATGAATAGGTATGTGGCCCTCCCGACTGCTTCTGGGAGACTTTCCCCGTTTCAGTATTCAGTAGTTCTCCCACCGTAAGTTTTATGGTTTGCCCCTTTTTACCTTGCACTTTTATCGCCGGATAGCCCGAGAGGTTCTGTTTCATATCGAGTACATAAGATGTATCGATTTTAGTTGTTGTAACCGCTCCATATTCTTTCATCTTACGAACGCTTGTTATTTGCTGTGGGCGAAGCGTTCCTTTCGGCGCATCTTGAATAACCACTGCCTTCCAGCTTGTTTCGTTAAAAAACGGTTTGTTCCAATCCTTTTGTTCCAATCGGGCATCATAATCTTCGCCGCCGTATATGTCATTAAAAGTGATAGGACTTAGGGTATATTTCCACGATTCATCCGAAACGATTACATCGGAAGTACCATCTTTATAATATAGGTGTAATTCTAAAAACAGCGTTGGAGGGCCAAACGTTACCCACAATTTGCGGTAACGATTGCCCATTGCATTATAAAATCCATTTCCGAGCACTACTCCTATTGCATTTTTACCTTCTTGAAGCAGCGTATCTACCCGATAGGTATTGTAATAAACCGTTTTATCATAATCGCTCCAGACAGGAGTAAATACATCCCGGCTAATTTTTTCACCGTTAACAGACAAATTATAATGCCCAAGCCCCGAAACATGTACAATGGCTTTATCTATTTCTTTTGATGCATTAAACAATTTGCGAAGCATTATACTCTTCAGTGCCAACGGATTGATGTTATCGAATACCTCTTTGTTTTCTTTTTTCTTAAATGATGGTCCATGAAAATCGCGACGCCCTACAGGCAAATTAGAATCTTCGCGGGTAATAGCTCCTATCCATTTTGCTTTAGAATGCGATAAATCGGGAGCAGTTTCGAAAGAAGAAGATGACTCGGAAAGTTTTCCTTTCGTATTCCACACTTTTACTTGGTACGTGTATCGTTTTCCTTTTTCCAGGGGTTTTCCTTTGTATAAAACCAACTGGCTTTGGCTTGATTTCACTTTTCCCGAATCCCAAATACTTTTTCCGCCTTGTGAAACCTGCACTTGAAAATAAGCCTGCACATCTCCGTTGTATTCGGGTGTTAACTTCCACCCGAATCGCGGACTTATATTATCCACAGCCAGAGGCATCAGCTTCATTTCACAAGTAAGTTGCTGTATTTCAATCGGAAACACAGATACAGCACAGAGTAGTAAGCATATACCCGCTATTGTTTTTTTTGCACTTAAATTACATCTCATAAGTTAACTTGCCCAGCTTATCGGATTTCGCTACGATTTTTCCATCTAATAAGACATAAAAGCCTTTACCTCTCTTGTATTTTTCGCCTGTTTTATCCCAAACAACAGTAACCGTTCGGCCTTTATACGGAACATTATCCAAACAGAACCAGTCCCATTTATCCTGAGGCACAAGTGGCGCTATTTCCAATACGTTGTCCGGCCTGGGTTTTAAGCCTATTAAACCCGAAATTATTAAATCGTTAAATGTAGAATGATTGTAATAACGGCTACGTTCCTGGTCTCCTTTCAGCCAATAGCCTGTCACTTCGTCTTGGTATTCGCCTACGTATGGTCGTCCGCGATGATGTTGACTTTCTACATACAATTCTATGTGACGAAAATAGACGCTATCATTTACCACATTTTGTTTGTAATTATGCAGCAGGTTTGCCATAGCGGTTAAAGTTTGAGAAGATGCAAATGGCCATATCGCACCATCCCATTCACATTTGCAGCATCCGTGCGTACGAAACTCGGGATGACGGCGTTCGGCAGTAGTGAGACCGTAAGGAGCAAGGAAACCTTCCGGGTTTTTTACCTGTGCCCATGCTTGCGCATAGTTTGTTTTATCATCCGGCAGGTTAAAATACCATGGTATATACCCGATAGCCTCACGCACCAACGCAAATTCATTCGGTTTTCTCAATGTTTCGAAAAACAGGCTATCATTATTCCATAATTGATTTTGAACAAGGTCTTTTATCTCGGATGCCTTACTATCGTATTTCTTAGCTGTAGCTTCATCCCCCTTCAGACGGGAAATTGCTGCCAGCGCTTTGGCATTACCAAACATATATGAGTTTATAGTGGGGCGAGCGTATTGCTTACGGCGACCTCCGCTAATGGTTTCTTCCATACCGTCCTGAACATCTCCCTGCCAATACAACCCACTCGGCAAACGATGGTCGCCTTCCCATGCGGCATATTCTTTTTCCAAGTCGGGAAGCATATCCAACAAGTAGTTTTTGTCACCATCTACCAGGTATTTATTGTAAAGGGCATCGGCCGTCCAGCTACTGAAATTGCGGAGTTTCTTCATGGGTTGCCCTTCATTTCCTCTGAACCATACATGTACATACTGATTCAGGTATTCCGGATTGCGCAACCAACGGCTTTCGTAGATGTGGTGCCCTAAGGCGCAAGCTATCAGGTTGTATTTGTCGGCATAAGAACGATCCACTAAAAACTCGGTCATAATATACCCTACCGGGGTTTCTTTGATGTGCTTTCGCAAAGACCACCATCTGTAATAAAACATCTCTTCGATATTCTCCTGCGGACATTCAAACAACGGGATATTGGTTTTCATCCATTCCCACGATTCGGAATTTGGGATTGTCTGCACTATATTTTCATCTTCCATTGTGTTGAAATAATCAACATAGTGTTTGAAAGTATCCGCATTCAATACCGCCGATTTTTTGCTTGGATTTGATGTTTTCAGATGAGAAATATAATATTGGGCATAGGGTTCGTCTTCATCTGCATTCGGCAAATCCGTAAACCGGTCGGCAGGAGTATTCGGTACAGGGTCGAGCAATAGATCTCCTGTACGAAACACAATCCTTGTTATAGATTCCACCGGATTGAAGAATAACCGTGTCGGGATTTCTTTATCATTTATTCGCATAGTTAAACTACGTGTTGCGGTAGTTAGCGCAACAGAGATATTATACACTTTCCCTGCTTCGTAAGGCGTTAGGGTATTATAACGGGCGCCTGTTTTCAGTCTCATCTGGCCATCTTTATCGAAAATAATACGGGTACAAGCTTGTCCTTTAGCATTCTGAAATTCTATTTGCAAATTGCCCTTATCGTTCTGTAGAGGTAATACGGAGAATGAAACATCTACTGTTTTCGATTCGGGAATTACCCTTTCGGCTTTGGCATAATCAAACAAATCCCCATCTTTTAGCGACAACCAACGTTTGCCATCATTTCTTTTTTCTATTTTCACAGGAGCCCATAGCGGACTGTAAATATTCCAGGCATCCAATTCCTTCCCTTCGGGCAATTGGTCGAAGATTTCATCGGCGTGAGCAATGGCTTTATCGGTTATCGGAACAGGCACTTTAGCAACCCAAAGGTCTTCTTTGTTCATGCTATATGTAACCCACATATCTCCTCCGGGAGGATTTCCGTTATTATCTAAAATCCCTCTCACATATTGAGGGCCTCTCGATTTATAGTTTCCTCCGTATCTCATCGGCGTAATATCTCCATGCACCAAATAAAGCGTATTATAGTTTAATCCGTCTTCACTTGTTGAAACCGCCAGCGGCCAACGAAATTCCGAAGGATTGTAAACCGTTGCGTATTTTGCATCGGAAGTTTGTTGCCCCCATATTTTAGCATTGCTATTTACAAATCCCGGAGCACGATAGGCGCTTTCAGGCCAAGTCTTTCCACCGTCTTCGCTGATAGCAGTTAAGGCATGTTTCCACAAAGCCGCGATACGTCCATCGGGCAAACGATAATAATTGAATGCTTTGTATGGTTTCTTTAAAGGGATAAGAGGATCGTTGCGATCTGCCTCTTCTACCCACTGCATCATATACAACGGATTGGACAGCAATTCGTCGCAAGCCTCTACAAATCCTTTATCCTTACTCTTTTTGTAGAATTTATACGCTGTATTCTTTTCGTTGAAAGCATGGCTGTATCGTATGAAATATACTTCTCCGAACGAACCATCTTTTTTTATTTCACGTACAACACGGCCTATTCCGTTACCATCATTAGGATCGTCTTTCATATCCAAACAAACACCATAGTAACTCATTGCCAGTAACCTACCTTTTGAAGAAGTAAAGAAACCAACTCTTTGATGCGTAATGGCATACAAGTCTTTCGCCACTCCTTCATGATTCGGTTTTGTGTATCCATCGGGAACTTTATATTTAGGAAAAAGCACAACCGGTTTCTCCCAGTTATAGCCGTCTTTCGATGTTTGCAACATCGTTTGTCCCGGGGGCATGTGCTCGCCCACAGGAGCATTTAAATATTCGAGATAAAATGTTCCGTTCCAGTAAGCAAGCATCGGAGCGTGATTGTATGTCCATCCCAATCCATCGCTACCTTCTTTATTATAGTGCGAACGGCTTGCCCGCATGGTTTGGATGTTATGTGTACCAACAGCCGGGCTCAATTGTCCGTGATGATAATCTACATTAGATAATGTTTTTCCTGTATAATGTATTCCCTCTTGTGCCTGTAATGAGAACGCGCCCAAAAGAAAGATAGAGAGATATAAAATAGCTTTCTTCATAATTAATTTGTTGTAGATAGAAGTTCTTTCAAAATACTTTCTTTCACTTTAAATATAGTTCCGTGCTTATGCCCTTCGGGCACGGATATCTTATCATTCACATCGGTAAATGTTTTAAAATCCCCGGTAGATACGGCATCGTAGGATTTCTTTTCATAAGCATCAAAGTAAATGAGCCATTCATTGCCAACTTTAACCGCAGAAGGTCCTTCGGTAAAGTTAGCCGTAAATTTTTCAGTAGGATTATTATAAGGTCCGGTAGCCGATTTTGCAAAAGCCGCATGCATATTTCTTTCGGGGCGGGTATTATCCTTGAATACCAAAACATAATCAGCCGGGGCTTTCTTTACAATAATAGCATCGATAGAGCTATATCCCGGGTTATACAGTATTTCCGCTTTTGTAAAATCTTTAAAGTTTTTTGTCTTTGTATAGTATAGGCGATGATTGTTGTATTCATCCTCTATCCCTTTTTCGAATTTAAAAGGGATAGTTGAAGCCCACACAACAATAAAATCTTTATTTTCATCGTCATAAAAAAGTTCGGGAGCCCATACATTAACAGTAGTAGCATCAAAAGCCATCACCGGGATATGTTGTTGTTCCGACCAGTTTATTAAATCTTTGGAGGAGGCATATCCAAATCCGGGGTCGCCCTTCCAGCTGCAAGTCCACACCAAATGAAATGTTCCATCGGGTCCTGTAACGATGCTTGGGTCGCGCATTATTTTTTGAGCCCCCGCTTCAGGTTTCAAGAATACTCCCGGAATGCTATCCCATTTATAGCCATCGTAACTATATATAAATCGCAATCCATCCGTGGCAGGTTCTCTGAAAGAAGTGAACATATATACTTCCTTTTCATCTGCAACAGGTGCATTGTTTTTCACAAGCCATGCTACCATATCCTGTTGTACAGAGTGAGAAATATTTATTTGCTTATCTCCTTTTATCCTTCTGTTGTCTTTAACAACTTTCCCGGTTTTGGTATCTATCCAGTAAAGTTCGAAGTTGTCTTTTGTATTAATATTCAGTTGAACATTTCCGTTTTCCGTATAGATGATGTATCCCTTTTCGGGATTTCCCAACACATACTGATTTTCGGTATTTAATTCCGCCATTGTTTTCATAGCAGAAGCAGCCTCCAAAAAGCCCTCTTTATCTATGGTGGGCAGGCATGCCAAAGAACCTCCTGCCATAAAAGACGCCCATGCTTGTTGCGGATACATGTTAGAATAATATACAACGGCCTTATCCGGATATTTTTCCCTATATTCACTTACTGCTTTATATACCGAAGCAAAAGAAACTTTCCCCGGTTTAGTTAGCCGCGCATGTTGGCGTGGAGCAAGATTTTGTCCACCTTTGGGTTCGTAAGCCGTACCATCCTCCCTATAAAACCAGTATCGAATATCTATTACATCAACCATTTTGGAGCGAACGGGGTCGGCTAATATTGCATCCTGCACATCTTTAGTAGTGCTAAGGGCTATCAATTGTTTATCTCCTGTTTCTTGCTCCCACTCTGATATTACATCGAGCCAGAATTCAACGAAATGCAAAGGTCCGGTAAATTCGGCACTGATAAGCTGTATTACATTCGTATTTCCCCTGAAATTATTCAGGCATTGACGGATGTATTTTTTATGTAATTCTCTTCTAACCGGATGGTTAATATCGTAAAACTGTTCTGCAAAGAATATCCGTTTATCTCCCGCATACGGTACAGGTTCGGGAAAACCTGTGTTATTAATATTGTTAGCCGGGCGCCATGGGCTATCTGCCCAATGAGCACCGGCTTCGATAATGTTATGCTGAAAATAATTCTGATGCAATAATATTAATCCTTCTTTATCGGCAACATCCGCAAACCGGCGAAGGCGCATCCAGTACCAGTCGTTGAATTTCGTTAAATCATATTTACTCAATCCATCGTATGCAATGCCTTGTCCGCTTCGGGCGAAGGGTTGTTCGTAGAAAGGAGCCCATACTTCTCCGTTTATCCGGCGTATACGTTCATGGTCATCTCGGCGGCGGTCGTACCACAAACCGTAATTATGGTCTATTGCTACATAATGATTCTCTTTGAGTGCCTTAGCAACCGAATCGATATCATCTGTTAGTCCCACACCAACTCTACCCGGAACAAAACGGGTTAAATGATGGCTTTTATTTTTTTTCAGATAAGTAGGGCGTAGGTTACCGCTCCACCATTGAATGCTATGAGAAAGTCCGGTTTGAACAGAGTTGCCTCTTGTTAGCCATCCGTTTTTTATCGTTAGAGGAGAAGTTTTAACTGATGGTTTGTATAGCTGCTTACTTTCTTTATAGATAAGAGATGGGTCAAACGCAGTTGTGATGTTACTTTCTTTATTCAGTTTATCAATCCACTGAGATAGAGTTAATACGGGTTCATATGCTTTTTTTGTTAATTCGGCAGCAACTTCCACCTTCGGCGAACTCGAAGCCTCCCCTTTGAAAGGCAAAAGATTGGCTCTGTCTGTATATTTACTTCCCAACCGTTCTTTTAGCTGTTGGTAATATAAACTTCGCGGTTGAATATGATTATTGCTTTCGTTCCAGTATCCGTTACCCGAAAACTCAGACCACGAACCGAACGCCCAATTCTGAGCCATAGGTGGAGCAAAGCATTCGATAAGAGATGCGGAGCACTGCCAAAAGACACTGTTCGCGGCCGACCATCCTGTACCTTGATTTTCCTGCATCCTGTTTTTATAGCAGAGCGCATTCCCGTTAGCATTCACAATGTCGAACAATATGCCGGATGCCCAACTATCAACAGCGCCACTAAAGCTATAAGGCAACTCCGAATAACATTGCACAAAGGCATTTGGACCAGGAGCACAAAATCCTACCGCAAAATCATGGTAACCATTTTCGGCATATAGTCTTTGGAACAAGCATTGTTGCCCTGAAGTAAAAAACGTATACCTGCGATGCCCTCCGATTTCTGATATCGGATCTAACGATTTACAGTTTTCTACCGTAATCCGTTTCGCTGTTTCGAGCACCATAACCGCTGATCCTGCAAAATGCCTGAAACTTGTATTTCGAACCCAAACATCCATTGCGTTTTCGATGGTTATTGCCATCCATGAGTGCGATTCGTCTTTTACATTACTTCTGTTGTACTCCGAAATACATGCCAAATTTTCAATCCCTACATTCGATACGCGTCCATTCCAAGTATACGGAAGAACATATCCTCCTCCATATTGCGCATCTAAAGAGGTTGTAATAGGAGCATCAAAAACTATTTTATCGTTATTTACAGATGTTACGGTTCTATCCCAATAAATATCATGATCGCCGGGTTTCCAGCCTAAAGCGGTGATTCCACCTCCAAAATGAGCCGTTCCTAGTTTCTCAATCCACTCCTTAGTAGAGGGTCTTTGGATTAAGATTTTATCTCCCACCTTTAATCCATGACGAACAGGAATATTTAAGGTTGTAGAATTAACAGGAACATAAGTGTTTTTTACGGGAATGGTATCCTGTATCATCCTATCGCCTCTTCCTAAAATTCGTATTAATGTTCGGCGATCTTTTCCTGTAGCAATTAATTTTGTTCCATTATCTCCTGCTCCACAGCCTCTTAGCACCACACCCGAGTTTCTGATATACAAACTTCCCGCTACCTTATACTCTCCGGCCTGCAACAAAACTGTTCCGCGAAATCCATTTGCATCGGGTTTCATCGAACTCACACAATCCAAAGCTTTCTGGATATTTTCGGTTGCATCTTCTTTTGATAGAGGAACAACCACTTTTATACCAATAAGAGGGATAGGCTTTTCGCCTGCCCCATATCCTGCATATGAAAAATCAGGAATACGATTACCTAAGCTATCCGGTTCATAAGACAGTTTTCCATCCTTAAACTCAAGAGGAGGGATAGGTTTAGGTATATTTTTTTTCTGAGAAAAGGTATTTACTCCTGTACAGAATAAGATCAAAAAACAAATGAATATTTTTTTCATGGGGTTCAAATTAAAGTTATTTGCTTTGTCCCAACGTTTTCTCATCCAAAAGAAACTTTTATTTCTCTCAAAAGGAACTTTGTAATTCGAAAATGCAAATTGCTGTTGGTCATTTCGGGTTTATAATGTACCTCCTGCGGCTTTCACTCTTTCTTCCCAAGCTTTACGTTCTTTTTGGATATCATAACCTTGTTTCGAGAGATAATTATTAATACGTCCTTTGTATTTTCCAAACCATCCGTGCTTATCTTTCGAGGATGACGCACTCATGGCATGTTCACGCGCTTCGATAAGCCATGCGTATATTTGTCTTTTTTCGTTTTCTTTGAGCGTTGGAACCATATCGTTGTATGATTTGTAAGTAACCATCAGTACACCGTATGTCATCCCGTCTTTTACCTGGTTTATTTGCTCATCTGTTAAATCCGCGGAAAGGTTTCCTAAAAAGGCACATTGCGCATCATATAGTTGAGCCATTTTTTCATTATATAAAGACGCTGTTGCTGCTTCTAATTGAGATCTATCTTTCGTTTTTTCTTTAACAATTTTAATGTTATTATCATAACCATCGTTTATTTCACCTAACGTTTTATATTGATTTACCAGCGTTTCGGTTACCCTGTTATACTTTTCCGAATCGTTGATACCCAATGTTTTTACAATCTTTTCGGCTCTTTCGGTGAGTACTTTTCTATATTCAGCATCATTTTGCGCAAATGCAGAGAAGCTAAATAGTAATCCGAATATAATACCTAACAAATTTCTCATATTTCTTTTCTTGACATATTTTCTAAAAGAGATGAAGTGCAAATCACCAATTAGTTTATACTATAATATGTTGCATATTATAGTATAAACTAATATTGTTTACTTCCTTAAATTAGCGATCAGAACAAACTTTTTTTACCAGCAAGGGTATCATAGTTGTTATCAGGGTTTGTCCAATCTACTTTTTTAGTCGGATCAATTCCGTTTATATATTTTTCAATATTGGTATATCCGTCACTATTCATGTCCTTAACAGCATCAGAGGGATCTTTTGGATCTAAACCGTATTTTTTCTCCCATTCGTCAGGAATTCCGTCACCATCACTATCTTTGTAAGGCTTTCCTTTATATTCAGGGTATCCTCCTACTTGTGCTATATCTGTGATGATTCCATATTTATAAGAATCGGCAGGCAAACGGCGATATTTGAACTGGTAGAAACTGTTCGGGTCGAGACCTTTTTCGTAATATACTTTTCCTGTTTTCACCTGTTCTATAACTCGTTGGTCTACAATATCACGCTTGGGGAATGTAGCACCTACATTTTCCATCACAAAATCGTAGGCTTCTTGTGCCGATGTTATCGGAAATTCATTCTGGATAGGGAATGGTTTGTTCCATTTCATGTTCTCAGTATATCCGTCTGTATTGCCTTGTGTTTCTACCTGAACGCCTCCTGCCCAGTTATCTTTAGTTATTTCCGGATAGCCTTCCATAATGTTACCGTTGGCATAAACGCGACCGTAAACTTTATAACCCAATTTGCTGCGTCCCGATTCGGGTTTCACGATTCTATGTCCTACAGGAGCATCTTTGGGTGTCATAGGTCCCGGTTTATAGTAATTGTTTATCATATTATAAAGGGCTGTATAATCTCCGCCATCAACCGACCGGTGAACCCAATTATACACCACGTTATTAACGAAATTAAAAACACCATTCCATCCTATAGAAGGGTTGCGTCCGGCATTATTTGCCCAAAGATTACGCATAAATGTACAGTTTTCTCCTCCTAAAGTACTACCAAACGCATGATTGTAAGTATCTAATGCCTGAGAAGAAATCGTATTCTGGATAGTTACGTTTACTGTTCCTAATTTAAGCTGTTTAGAGCCATCGCCCGGATCGAACATATGACGATAGAAGGAAATATTTTCATCCAATCCCCAACTGGTAGAACAGTGGTCGATCATAATATTTCCGACAGGGTTTCCTCCGAATGAATCATCACGGCGTCCTACACCGGTTTCTCCACGGCGAAAGCGCATGTGGCGAACTACAACATCGTGTGTATCTGCCCAGATGGTTTCTCCGGCTATACAAATGCCATCGCCCGGAGCTGTTTGCCCTGCAATGGTAATATACGGCGCGCGGATAATAACAGGAGTTTTCAATTTTATAATACCTGCCACATTGAATACAATAATACGTGCCCCTCCTTGCTCGCAAGCTTCACGAAAACTTCCCGGACCATTATCATTGAGGTTTGTTACCACAATTACTTTACCACCACGACCTCCAAAGCTGTATGCTCCGCCGCCTTGCGCACCGGGAAATGCAGGTATTTCGGCTTGTGGTAAATCGGTAGGGCGCGCCGCCCAAGGGATATAAGGTTTCCCTTCTTTTGCCTCTTTTTCTATAATCGGCAATGCTTTTTGCCAAGCAATATCAGAGAGCTGCTTCGATTCTTCCATCATTTTCTCCGTAGCTTTTTTTACATCATCAGGAATCTGGGGATACTGCGCAAAAGCCGGCTCGATAAATACACCGGCTAACATTGCGATACATGGAACTAAAAATTTCCTTTTCATTTTACTTTTCTTTTAATTTAAAAAACTAATACCTAAATCTAAAACTAAACTAATACCTAAATTGAAAACTAAATTAAAGTCTAAAAAACAATTAACCTGTAATTCTAAAGCACAATATCGTTTTGTTAAGGGTTCTTGCCTCCTAAAACTACACTTCCAAGAAGAAGAATACACTCTTTATAGTTTGCGAGATGTACATCTCGCAAACTATAAAAAACAGTCTTTTCCATTATCTTTTCCATTGCTTATATCATCGGTAACAAGAACCTTCTTAACTAAACGACTTTGATCTGAAATCCTAATTTTCTAAATCCTTCTGCAGCTCATTCCGCAGAAGGATTTATGTTGTTATTGTCTATAACTGTAAGTGCCGGGAGCACCGCCCATATCATTCCATCCTGTTGTTTGCAATAACCAAGGATTATTACTTAATACAGTGTTATTCAACCCGAATAAATAATAGTTTTGCCTCCATAAAATATTAACAGGATTTCCTCCATCCATGTCCATCGGAGTTACCGGTGGCACTGTTGTGAAATTTTCTTCATAGAAATCGGCTAATGCATTTAATTGAGTTGTAAAATCATCGGCATCGGGATCTACTAAAATAGAACCATAAAGAGGTTTGATAGGGTCGTTATCGCTATTAACCTTAGCTTGCCAATGACCGCCTGTGCGACATGTTCCGTTAATTGGTGCAAGTCCTAATTTAGCACATGTATTATTTCCGGCAGCATCATCGTCATTATAAAGCATCCATCTCTGAATGTCCCAAAAACGCTTACCTTCATAGGCTAATTCAATACGGCGTTCGTAAAGACAAGCTTCTAATGCTGCATATTTATCAGAAATAGTGCCTAATCCGTAGTTGTCATCAGCAGGAATACCTACACGCGCGCGAACCTTACCCAGATAACTGATACAATTTGTGATATCTCCCTTAGCTGCATAACATTCTGCGATATTCAATAATAATTCTGCATATCTGTATTCAAATATATCTGTACCCGAATAGTCGAATGACGTTTCATCGGCTTGCTGATTTGACATTTTACGAATAAACGCGGGACTTTTCAATTGGTTATTGTCTGCATAAACAATGGTTGTTCCATCTGCCTTTTTATACTGATATGCCCATACAACCGCGTTACTTTCCGTTTTATATCCCCATTTTACACCCGGAAAGGCAAATGTGCGATAGAAACGCGGATCTCTGTTTAAGAAAAATAATTCTTCATCATAACCATTTGCTACCGTTGGACGGGCTCCATCTGCCAATGGGAAAAGATCAATCATTTCTTTCGGAGCGGCTTTTCCTCCACCCCCTCCTTGACTTGGCAAGCGTACAGCTTTTTCCCATCCATTTCTAAGAGTAGACGAAGATTGGGCAGGAGAGCACAGTTGCAGCATAATAACTTCTTTACAGAACTTGTTGTCTATCAGGAACATTTCCTCCCATTCCTTAGAAGAATTTCCATATAATCCGTAACCACCTGCACTCAATTCGGTTTCAGCAGTCAAACCTGCTTTTAACGCGGAATCCCAAAGCGCATTTGCCTGATTATCCCAATCGGAATTAAACAATGGACTAGCGGCTGTTAATAAAACACGGCTCTTCATTGCTAATGCCGCTGCTTTTGTGAAACGTCCATAATCAGCCCCCTCATTTTCCCATTTCATTGGTAATAACCCTGCTGCGGCATCCAGGTCCTTAATAATTTGCTCTATACACTCTGCAGTAGATGCCCTGGGATATTTAATACTCTCATCTGCTGAAGAAGCCTCTAAAACTGTGGTTACAATAGGTACGCCTCCATATACACGAAACAGGTCGAAATACTGTAATGCTCTCAGAAAATACATTTGTCCTTTGCTTCTATTCCGAAAATCTTCGGGAAGTGAAGCTCCTATCTCATCTATTTTTTCAAGAAGGATGTTGCAATTCCTGATTCGGTTGTAAGGATGATTCTGAGGATTTGCACCTAGTGCCGCACCATAATATCCCGGACAGTCGGAAGCATTTACAAGGGTTCTACCCGGATTTATATAATTCGTAATAGCACCTCCCAACTCTTCTGTCATATTTCCTCTATCATCGTTGTAACCTCCAACTAAAGTTTTAGTGGGAGAATTATAACCAGAGAAGAAATCATAATAAATCTTATCAATGTATCTGCCTGTCTGAATTTCACTTGCAAATAGCGTTTCATCGAAAGAATCATAATCTCTTTTTTCCTGCAAAAAATCATCGCTACACCCCGACAATACAGCGGCTGCAAGTAAGAAAAGACTTAATATTTTATTTTTATTCATGATATGTATAATTTTTATTGATTGAATAAGTCTTTTTAATAATTAGAATGTAAGATTAACACCAAGCGCCCATGTTCTCAACGTTGGATATCCAACTGCAGCGTTATCATACATATTACGATATTTATTAGGATATGGATTATGAAAATCCCATAAATTATGTCCACTCAGGTTTAATTTTGCACTTTCAATACCTATTCTTTTAATCAAATGTCTGGGAATAGCATATCCTATACTCATGCTTCGTATATAGCAACGGAAAGTAGATACCTTCCAGAAATCTGATTTATACTGGTTGTACCTGTAATGAGCAACATTAGGATATTTTCCATTTACATTTTCGGTCTCGTCATACATATCTGTCATATAAGAAGCGTGCGACCAAAGCATATTGTTTGATCTGTCCAACTGATTGATATAATCGATAGATTCGTATCCACCCCATGATGTAGCAATCTGAGTAGAAAAGCTAATACCTCTCCAGCTTGCTGCCAAGTTTGTAGTGAAGCCGTGCTTTTTCTTTTTATCAACCAATTTTGTATAATCTTCTTTCTCAACAATTCTACCGTTAGGACCGGCCAATGTACCATCTTCTGTATTTAAATCACCGTGCAAATCCTGATACACCAACATACCTTTTTTTAATTGTGATTTATCTCCTCCAAAAAACAACGGAGTTGTACCTGCTGCTGTAGCCAGTTCGGTTAAATAATTCCAATATGCATCTATATCTCCATCTGTACGCAACATTCCATCTCCGCTTGATGTTCCTTTCCATGTAAGTAGCCCCCACTCCGGAAATATCGATGAGTGTCCCACTCTGGTAGCATTATCTGAAGGGTAACCAATACCTGCTTCCGGATATTTTTTAACTTTATTATTATCTATACTGAAATTAACTCCGATATTGTAGCTTACTTCACCAACTTTATCGCGCCAATTTATATTAAATTCAGTACCCCAGTTATCAAAAGCTCCGTAGTTTTCTTCAGCAAATCCACCTCCAACGTGAATCGGCACCCCTTCCATTCCTGCTAGTGAGATTAATACATCCGTGCTTCTATCAAAATATGCATCCCAGCCCACATGTAATCTGTTTTTAAGGAAGTTAAAATCTAATCCTAAATTATATTTTAACGTTTTATCCCAATGTACATCCCTGTTGGGAGTGCCTCTGGGTTCCAGAGCCGAACCATAAGTTCCTCCATTATTCCCGAATTGCATACCTTTATCAGCTGTAAATCCATAAAGTTGCAACCATCTCCAAGCAGCTACATTATCTTTTCCTGTTTTACCAACAGATGCTCTTATTTTTAAGTAATCTAACCAGTTAATATTTTCCTTAAACCAATTTTCTTCCGAAATTACCCAACCTAAAGATAGCGTCGGAAAAAATCCCCAGTAGTTTTCGGGTGCGAATTTAGTTGATGCGTCTGCTCTAAAAAGGAATTGAGCCAGGTATTTGCCATCATAATTATAATTTACACGTCCTAAATATGACAAAGCCCCTCTTTCTGAAAATTTTGAATAAGAATGGTCTTTAATAAGTGTACCCGCAGATGAGCTTCCGCCTATATATCCTCCCGGTATAGGACTTTCATAATACAATCTTCTAGTAGTATATTCACTTTCTGCTCGTTCTACAGACACCATTGCTCCTATAGTATGCAAACCAAATTTGGCGTTATAATCCAAGTAAAGGTTGAGTTGTTCATTTTTACTAATATCATCCGTGTAAAGTACTCTGGAGTTTTTATCGTTTTCGGCTATAATCCAATCTTTAACAGAAGAATATAAATGCCCTCCTTCTGTATTTGTGCCTCTGGCAAGAGCCAAAGTAAATGGCAATTGAGTTTGCTCTGATTTTACTGCGCCATGAGATCTTGCGTATGAAGCCTTTATAGATAAACCCGGTATAAAAGGGAGATCATATTGAAGGGAGAAATTCGCATTATAGCTGAATGTTTCATTTATTGATTTTGAACCGTTCTTCATCCATGCAAAATAATTAAATGCAGCCATTTGATTAGCAACATTCGCGTTATTTGCTATTTGAGATGGGCCTAATGCCGGAGACACCCAATATTCTTGTCCATCGATATTTTGGCTCCAAGGAATGTATTTAGGCATATGAGCCATGATACCATAGTCTACATTTTCGCCTCCCAGCCTCGAGCCATAACTTGAGTCATTAATATTTCCGACTTTCGTATATGATTTTTCCTGTCGCCCATTATTACCAGATAAAGATGCACTAATCTTGAAATAGGATGAAAGCTTAATATCCGTACCCACACGGAAGGTCCACTTATTATAATCCTGGTCTCCTAAATTTGCTCCTTGGTCATAATATGTAACTCCCGCAAAATAAGTAGCCTTTTTACTTCCTCCACTCACATTTAATGAATGACTCATAGTAAATGCCGATGACCATGCTTTGTCTAACCAATTGTAATTCAATGATTTCATTTCTTCCAACTCACTATCGGAAAAGAATTTGTTTGGCTCTGTTGCTCCTGTAGCACGAAGAAAACGATTGGAGAATATACCATATTCGTGAGCGCTCATTGTTTTAGTATGTCCTACGGCATCTTTTATTTCGAATTTACCGGAATAAGAAATTTGTGGAGTACCCTCTTTTCCTCGTTTTGTTTTTACTATAATGGCTCCTTGCGAAGCACGCGAACCATAAATAGCTGCACTGGCATCTTTCAAAACTGTTATGCTTTCTATTTCAGAAGGATCCAGCATATTAAATTGCTCTAGCGTTGGCTGTCCATTTGCTGATGCATCTACTTGTATTACGTCATCTATTACAATCAATGGCAATGAATTTCCTCCGTCTTTCGACATATTAACCTGCTGTCTGATACCTAAAGTAGGATTATCTCCGGGACGCCCGGTTCCTGGTATTATTGATAAACCCGGGATGTGTCCCTGCAATGCTTCAGTTAAGGACGAAACCGGTAGATCTGAAATTTTCGCCATATCAACCGGTACTATTGAGCCTGTTACATCTTTTATTCTTTGACTACCGTAACCTACTACAACTACCTCATCTAAGCTCTGAGCATCTTCTTTCAAGACAATAAAAAGAGATGTTTTGCCTTCTACTTTAACAGTTTGCTGTAAATATCCTAAAAAAGTTACTTGTATTGTTGCGTTAGATGGTACATTCAGAGAAAAATTCCCATCTATGTCTGAAACGGTTCCGGTAGAACCACATTTTATAGCAGCACCGATAATAGCTGCTCCTGCTTCATCTGTTACATTACCTTTTACAGTTACTTGCTGTTGTGCATGCATGGCTGTAGCCAGCATGAAGTAACAAAAAAGCATTAGTAATGATTTTGCACAAAAAGATTTACCTCTATCTTTTGTGCGTATACACAATTTTAAATAAGTATCTCTCATGAATTTAAAAGTATTACGCGTTGTTAAACATTCTTTTTCACAAACGGTTATTAACAATTGCAGTGTAAAAATTGCGTTTAGGGATAAATTTTCGTTTTTCCATGTTAAATGATTATTAAATTAAATTAAGTTCAAGTTTTTGTTCTCTTTAATAGTATATTATAGGTTATAATTTCTTTATATTTGCATATATACTATGCTGTACTGTACTGATAGTTTGCAAATGTATTAAAAAACAATCTAATTCTGCAAATTGATATTTATGTTATAAAACATTTATATTAAGATTCATTTAAGATTCATTTTATGAAAAAAAATATATTTCTTTGCATAGTAAAACAGGACAGTACAGTACATCGTAAAACCGAGAATTAATATTCGGATAAATAAATAATTTTATGGTACTAGAATTTGATCAAAATAAAAGTAAGGTGAGGCAACTGGCCGATGCCATAAGAACGGCTATATCTAATGGAGAATTCAAGGAAGGAGATGCGCTTCCTTCGATAAATAAGATAAGTACCGAGCATAAATTAGCTCGCGATACAGTATATAAGGCTTTTCAGGATCTGAAAGAAAAGGGTATTATAGAGTCGGCTCCGACAAAAGGGTATTTCGTTTCTAATCCTGTCAATAATATTTTTGTATTATTTGATATCTTTAGTCCGTACAAAGAAAATCTTTATAAGGAATTAACTGCACATCTACCCATGAATTATAGGCTTGATTTGTACTTTCATCACTACAACAAGCGGTCATTCAATAATATTATTCTGGACAGTATAGGAAGATACGATTTATATCTGATAACTAATTTGCAGAATGATGTCTATTCGGAAGTATTGGACAGGCTCGATAATACGAAAGTGCTTCTGATAGACTTAGGGAAATTTAAAAAAGACAAGTTTTCATACGTATGTCAGGGGTTCGATACAACATTATACGATTGCTTAAACATCGGTATAAATAAATTCCAGAAATACAAAGAGATATGTTTTGTATTCAACTCCAAATCCGAGCATCCAAAGAGTAGTATTCCTTACTTTGAGAAATTTTGTGAAGACAATAATCTGAAATACAACATTATCACCCGTGATTTAAACCCTTTCGATATTCAGCCGGACACTGCCTATATAGCAGCCCGCCATATTGATATGATCCAAATTGTAAAGACCTGTAGGTTGCAAAATTACGAATTGGGTAAAGATGTAGGACTTGTAACGTTTAATGATGCTCCTATGCTGGAAGTTATAGAAAACGGTATTACTTGCATTTCTACAGACTTTAAGGAAATGGGGAAAGTTGCTGCCGATTATATTAAGACAAGAAATAAGGTTCAAATTTATATACCGACAAAGCTTATCTTGAGGGGATCACTCTAGTTTTAACCTGGGGTGTACCCAAAATAATACATGAAAGCTATGAGACGTTTACTTTATATAATTCTATTTGTTTGTGTGTGCGTTTACAATGTTCATTTTGTCAATGCAAGTAATTATCAGCCGGATTTTTCTATAGCCGGATTTTTTAATTTAAAAGACTCAGGTCGTGAAGTATTCAACTTCAATGTAGGCTGGAGATTTCATAAAGGAGACATTCAAGGTGCGGAGAATACAACTTTTGATGACTCTAAATGGGATGTTGTTTCTACACCTCATACTGTTCAATTGATGCCGGCCGAGGCCAGTGGCAGTCGGAATTATCAGGGTATAGCATGGTATAGAAAACACTTTACGGTAAACCAATCCCTTGAAGGGAGGCTGATAACTATTTATTTCGAAGCGGCTATGGGTAAGGCCGTAGTTTACCTGAACGGTAAAAAAATAACAGAACATTTAGGGGGGTATTTACCATTTAGCATTGAGCTTACAGAACATGGCGTAAAAGCTGGAGACAAATGCCTGATAGCTGTTTCTGTGGATAATTCGGATGACAAAAATTATCCTCCCGGAAAGAAACAAACGACCCTCGACTTTACATATCATGGAGGGATATATCGGGATGTTTGGATGATAGCAACTTCTAAAGTTCATATTACAGACCCAAATAAAGCAAATAAAACTGCGGGAGGTGGGGTATTTGTTCAATATGGAGAAATCAGCAAGAAGAAGGCCGAAATCTTTATATCCACAGATGTAGAAAACACTTTCAGTAGCTTGCAGAGCCTGACTATTGAAAATAAAATAACCGATAAAAACGGAAAGATTCTAAAGACAATAAAAAGCAATCTCCAATTAAAACCGAACGAAGCGAAGCAAACACAGCAAAAAATAACTGTGGATAATCCTGTTTTATGGCATCCGGATGCTCCTTACTTATATAGTATTGAAACGCGAATAATAGCCAGGAACGGAACAACCTTAGATGGTGGAGTAACCCGTATCGGACTTCGAAAAGCAGAATTTAAAGGAGTAGACGGGCTTTGGTTGAACGGTGAACCTGCCGATAAATTAATTGGTGGTAATCGTCATCAGGATTTTGCTTACGTTGGCAATGCCGTTCCTAATAGTCAACATTGGAAAGATGCAAAAAAGTTGAGGGATGCCGGATGCCGGATTGTACGCGTGGCACATTATCCGCAAGATCCTTCGTTTATGGATGCTTGCGATGAACTGGGGATATTCGTAATCGTGGCAACTCCAGGATGGCAATATTGGAATAAGGATCCGAATTTTGCAGAACTGATATATGATGACATTCGCAATATGATACGCCGTGACCGGAATCATCCTTCTGTATTAATGTGGGAGCCTATCCTAAATGAAACACGTTTCCCTTTGGAGTTTTCCCTGAAAGCTCAGAAGATAACCCATGATGAATATCCGGGTTCGTTTTGCGTAGCCGATCACCATTCGGAAGGTGTGGCGGAAAATTATGAAGTTGTTTACGGTTGGCCAAAAGATGTAGGTAACTTCAAACAATGCATATTCACCCGCGAATTTGGCGAAAATGTAGACGACTGGTACGCCCACAATACAAATAATCGCGCATCACGCAGTTGGGGAGAGAATGCTTTATTAGTGCAGTCTTTACAATTAGCAAAAGCTTATAATGAAATGTATCCCGAAAGCCGACAGTTCATAGGGGGTGCACTATGGCATCCTTTCGATCACCAGAGGGGATATCATCCCGACCCGTATTGGGGAGGGATTATGGATGCTTTTCGCCAACCGAAATATTCGTATTACATGTTCAAATCTCAGGTGCCTGCCGATTTTAAACACCCCTTAATGGAAACCGGGCCGATGGTTTTCATCGCTCATGAAATATCTCCATTTTCAAGTCCTGATGTAACGGTATTCAGCAATTGCGATGAAGTTCGTCTGATTGTATACGAAAGAGATACCTTGACACAAAAAGTTCCAAGGGAAAAATACGGGATGCCTAGTCCTCCTGTGACTTTCAAAAATGTATATAGTTTCAATGAAATGAGAACATACCCGTATGTAGAAAAGCAATGGCAAAAAGTTTCATTCGTTGCAGAAGGGTTGATAGACGGGAAAGTAGTTTGTAGCACTAAGAAAATGCCATCGAGAAGGTCTACGAAACTTCGTTTATCGATTGATAATGTAGGGCAACAACTAATTGCTGATGGTTCGGATTATATTCCGGTGATTTGTGAAGTAACAGACGATGAAGGAAATGTGAGAAGATTAGCTAAAGAACGTATATTTTTCATGGTAGATGGTGAAGGAGAAATAATAGGTGATGATGTTATTGGAGCCAACCCGAGAGATGTAGAATTCGGTTCTGCTCCTGTACTTATCCGTTCAACACTTAATCCGGGTAAGATAAAGGTAAACGCGCGGGTTCTTTTCGAAGGAGAGCATGCACCAACACCTGCTTCCATAGAATTTGAGAGTATATCTCCAAAACATAAGCTAATATATTCCGAGAAACCTCAGATAAATCAATCTTCTTCTTATGCAAGCTCTTATAAAAGACAATTAACCGAAGAAGAGAAGCAAAAGGTTTTGAATGAGGTAGAAATTCAACAAACCGAATTCGGTGAAAAGAAAAACTAGAATAAAGAAGAAACTGATATGCCGATTCATACTTTAGATTTGATTATATTCTTTGTTTTTACAGTAGGAACCGTACTTTTCGGCAGTTCCTTTATCCTGAAAAACAAAGACAGTAGCCAATACACACGCGGTGGAGGTAATATACCGGGTATAGTTGTAGGTATGTCCATTTTTGCCACTTATGTGAGCAGTATCAGTTTTTTAGCTCTACCCGGAAATGCATATTCGGGGAATTGGAACTCTTATGTATTCAGTCTATCCATTCCGGTAGCTATGGTATTCGCGGCAAAATACTTCGTGCCGTTTTATCGCAACCTGGAAAGCGTTTCAGCATATAGTTTTCTTGAAGAAAAATTCGGATATTGGGCAAGAGCTTATGCGGCAGCCTGCTATTTGTTGACACAGATTTCGCGTATGGGTTCAGTACTGTTCTTATTGGCCTTACCATTGCATTCTATGTTCGGTTGGAGTATTCCGCTTATTATTGTAGTCACAAGTTTGTGTGTTATCCTTTACTCTGTACTTGGAGGAATTCAGGCAGTTATCTGGACGGATGCAATTCAAGGAACCATCTTAATTATTGGCGCGGTTGTTTGTCTAGTCGTTCTGCTGGTTTCTATACCCGGAGGCATAGAACAATATATAGATCTGGGAAAGCAGTACGATAAGTTTTCTTTAGGAAGTTTCGGCTCCGAATTGAATGTTTCCACGTTTTGGATAATGTTGGTATATGGCATATTTATCAATTTACAGAATTACGGAATCGACCAAAATTATGTGCAACGATACAAAAGCGCCAAGGATGATAAAAGTGCACGTTTTTCGGCATTGTTCGGAGGACTGTTGTATGTACCTGTCAGTCTTTTGTTTTTTATGATTGGTACTGCTTTGTTCGTGTATTACCAGTCGCAACCGGATTTACTTCCCGAAGGAATCACAGGAGACAAAGTATTTCCGTATTTCATTGTAAACGGATTACCCATAGGTGTTACCGGACTTCTGATTGCTGCTATATTCTCGGCAGGAATGAGTACGATTTCTACAAGTATAAATAGCGGAGCCACAATTATACTTACCGACTTTTTCCAAAGAAACAACAAGGCAATAGATGAGAAAAAGAGTATGAAGGTTTTATACATTACATCTTTTCTACTCGGTGTTGCCGGTATGCTTGTGGGATTAGCGATGATCTCGGTGAAAAGCGCATTGGATGCATGGTGGAGCCTTGCGGCTATTTTCAGCGGAGGAATGCTCGGCCTTTTCTTACTTGGGTATATTTCTAAAAATGTAAAAGGAGCGTATGCGCTAGTAGGAACAATTTGTGGAGTAGCCCTTATTGCCTGGATGACATTTAGCGGACAAACCGCATTTCACAGTTATCTAACTATCGTGTTTGGTACACTTACCATTTTCTGCGTAGGCCTTCTGACAAGTATGATTGTACCCAAACTATTGAAAAATAAGAAATAAGAAATAGAATAGCAACATATTGAAAATTATAATGATATGAGAAAAAATACACTTCGGGGAATAATTCCACCAATGATTACGCCATTGATAGAAACAGATACATTAGATAGCCAAGGTGTCGAAAACTTAGTAGAGCATCTTATTAAGGGAGGTGTAAGCGGAATTTTTATATTGGGTACAACCGGAGAAGCGCAGCATTTGAGTGCGAAAATCAAAGTTGAACTTATAAAAAAGACTTGCGCCTGCGTTAATGGTCGTGTTCCTGTACTGGTTGGAATTACCGATACATCTGTTTATGAAAGCATAAAACTAGCTGAGATTGCAGCCGAGCATAAGGCAACCGCGGTTGTGGCAGCTCCTCCTTATTATTTTGCTTTGGGACAACCCGAACTAATCGAGTATTATGAACTGTTGGCAGACAAATGTTCGCTTCCTCTCTATCTGTATAATATGCCTTCGCATACCAAAACAATGATAGAACCCGATGCGGTAATGGCGCTATCAAAGCATAAGAACATAGTAGGTTTGAAAGACAGCTCCGCAAGCGGGGTTTATTTCTGTAAACTGTTGACGCTATTTAAGGATCAGCCCGACTTTGAATTGTTTATTGGCCCCGAAGAAATGATGGCATCTGTAGTATTGATGGGTGCGAGCGGAGGGGTTTCGGGAGGTGCGAACGTTTATCCCGAAATATTTGTAGATGTATATAATGCCGCTGCAAACAAAGACGTAGATAAGACTATCGAACTTCAAAACAAAATGATGTGTATTAGTCAGGAGTTATACGGCATAGGCCAGTTTGGTTCGAGTTATATAAAGGGGATAAAAACGGCTTTGTCTCTAAAGGGTATTTGCAGTGACTATCTGGCACAACCATTTAACTTGTTCAAAGACCCGGAGAAAGAAAGGGTGAAAACCGCTATTGAAAAATTAGACAAGCTACTGAAATGAAAAAATACGTTATATCAAGTTTCCTGCTTTGCTGTTGCTTTCTGATGAAAGCGGAAGTTATTAATTTAAAAACTTTCGGAGGAAAGGCAGATGGTAAAACATCTAATACAGCCATTATAAAAAAGGCTATAGATAAACTCTCTGCTGAAGGAGGAGGAACCTTGTTTTTCCCGGCGGGCACTTATCTTACAGGGCCTATTGTACTGAAAAGTAATGTTACGCTGGATATTGAAGCGGGAGCAACCCTAAAATTCTCCGATAATTTTTCGGAGTACACTCCTTTTGTAGAAATGCGTTACGAAGGAGTGGTGATGAAAAGTTTCTGTCCGATGATTTATGCATACGAACAAGAAAATATCACTATTAAAGGAGAAGGAACGATTGACGGCAACGGCAAAAAATGGTGGTATGGAACTTTTGCTATTGAAGGAGCACATAAAGACGAAGAATTCAAAAAAGAATTAGCCGGTTATCAGGATATGTGGGGAAGAGAAAATCCCAATTTTACCATAGAAGAACAATCTGATTGGAAACGTACTTTAGGTAAACGCTTCTTTCGCCCGCCGTTGATGCAGCCTTATAAATGCAAGGATTTCAAGATAGAAGGTGTGACAATTATCAATTCTCCGTTCTGGACGATTAACCCTGAGTTCTGTGAAAATGTGACAGTGCAAGGTGTTACAATCAACAATCCTGATGCCCCTAATACGGATGGGATCAATCCTTCTTCCTGCAAAAACGTATTGATTTCGAATTGTCATATCACCGTGGGCGATGATTGTATCACTCTTAAATCGGGACGTGATTTGCAAGGAAGGCAGTATGCTACTCCCTGCGAAAATATCACTATCACTAATTGTGTAATGTTGGCGGGGCATGGAGGTGTTGTTATCGGCAGTGAAATGTCGGGTGATGTTCGTAAAGTAACCATTGCGAATTGTGTATTTGATGGAACAGACAGAGGCATCCGCTTGAAATCAACACGAGGCAGAGGGGGTATTGTAGAAGAAATCAGAGTAAGCAATATCGTAATGAAAAACATCGCCAAAGAAGCGATTACTCTTAATTTATTCTACTCGAATGTACCTGCCGAAGAATTTTCGGAACGGACGCCTGTATTCAGAAACATACATATTTCCGGTTTAACCGGTTCGGAAGTAAATACGGCTTGCACGGTTTTAGGAATAGAAGAATACCCTATATCGGATATATCATTCAGCGATATAAATATAGATGCCGAAACAGGGTTTGTTATAAATAAAGCAAAAAACATTACGCTGGAGAATGTTCGAATAAGTACAAAAATAGGAGCTGCTTTCAAAATAAGTGAAACCGAAAACATACGAATTAATAATGGTTATAACCCCAAGCCTTTGGAAACTAAACCTGTAATGGAAGTAACAGATGTGAAAGATATGTTTGTACAAGGATGTTTCCCCGAAAAAGGAAGTTCTTCTTTTATGAAACTAGACGGACAGAAAACGGACAATATTATACTGGTTAATAACTATTTAAACAGATTATCTACTTCTATTGAGAGGGGGGCGAATCTGAATAAATCGGTTAATATTATAGAGAAGTAAAGATACAACCTTATCTCACCCACCACGAAAGAATATAAAAACAAATGAAAAAAGTACTTTTAACTATCATCGGTATTTCATTTTGCATCTGTGGCTTTGCACAAGACAGACAGACCGCAGACAGCGCTTATATACGTCCTCTGATAGACGTACTAATGGATATTGAGAATCAGTTCGATATCAAAATTAAATACGACAAAAAGATGATTGACGGCAAGATGCTGAAATATGCAGACTGGCGCATCAAACCATGGAGCGCCGAAGAATCGTTGAATGCGGTTCTTGCACCGTTCGATTACAAGTTTGTGATGGACAACGGAAAATATAAAATAAAAGAGTTCGAATATGCAAGGTCGAATGAAGCCGAAGGAAAAAAGTTCTTAGCATATTTGGAAACCCTTTACTCGGATAAAGAAGGCTGGGAAAAACGCAAAGCAGAATTAAAAGTTTGTTTGCCCAAAGCCTTGAAATTATCTCCTGTTCCACCACGACCAGATTCTAAAGTTATATTAACACCCAAAAGGAAATACAACGGATATACAGTCGAGAATTTTGCCATAGAAACGCTTCCCGGAATTTATGTAACGGGTTCTGTTTATAAACCTGAAAGAATGAAAGGAAAACATCCTGTTATGCTGAATCCTAATGGGCATTTTGGAGATGGACGTTATCGCGAAGACCAACAGAAAAGGTGTGCCATACAGGCGCGTATGGGAATTATTTCAGCGAGTTGGGATATTTTCGCATGGGGAGAAAGCCTGTTGCAATTCGATGGTACATTGCACCGGTTAAGTGTTGCCAATACCATTCAGACACTGAATACATTGCGTGTTCTCGATTATTTATTATCGCTGAAAGAAGCAGACCAAACGAGAGTTGGAATAACAGGTGGTTCGGGTGGCGGCAGCATGACAATGATGATGGCTGCCATAGACGACCGCATAACATTGAGTGTTCCTACTGTTATGCTGTCTTCTTATTTTGTAGGAGGGTGTCCTTGCGAAAGCGGTATGCCTGCTCATCTTTGCGGAAACAGAACAAATAATGTGGAAATAGCAGCAATGTTTGCTCCGAAACCGCAACTGATCCTTTCGGATGGTAAAGACTGGACAAATATTGTTCCCCAATTAGAATATCCTTTTCTGAAAAGAACATACGCCTTTTATAATGCGGAAAATAATATAGAAAACGAACATTTCCCTACCGAAGGACACGATTACGGCCTATCTAAACGAAAAGCGATGTATCATTTCGTAGCCAAACATTTCAATCTGGATAAAAATAAAGTTCTGGATAAAAACGGTGAGTTTGATGAATCGAAGGTTACGATTGAGAAAGAGCATCAGATGTATGTATTTGGAGAGAAAGGAGAGAAGCTTCCGGTAAATGCTATAAAAGGAAAAGAAGCATTATTGAAAGTATTGAAGGATGCAGGAATAACAGATTAACAATAAATTACGACCATGATAAAAAAGACCTTATTTCTTATTTTGACTATTTGTTGTTCGATGCAATTGCAATCGCAGGAAAACCTGAAACTATGGTACGATAAACCGGCTTTGGACTGGAATAGCGCTTTACCATTGGGCAACGGGCGCTTGGGAGCCATGGTTTTCGGAACCCCGGCGGTGGAGCATTTACAACTGAACGAAGAAACGATTTGGGCAGGTTCGCCCAACAGTAACGCGCATAAACCGGAAGACGGAGTATTAGAGAATATACGTAGATTGGTTTTTGAAGGAAAATATGTAGAGGCACAAGATATAGCCACGGCAAAAATAATGTCTCCTAAAAATCATGGTATGCCTTACCAAACAATGGGCGATTTGTTTATTTCGTTTCCCAATCATAATAAATATACTGATTATTACCGCGATTTAGACATCGGTAATGCCGTTGCCAGTGTAACCTATAAAGTAGATGGCGTGACCTATAAACGCGAAATATTTACCTCTTTCACCGATCAGGCTATCATTGTAAAACTAACTGCGGATAAACCTAAAAGCATTACCTGCAATGTTTTTCTAACTACTCCGCAAGAAAAAGTAGAAAGAACAATAGAAGATAATCAGCTTGTTCTAACAGGAATCACCCCTGCCCACGAAAAGCAAAGTGGAAAAGTACAGTTCGAAACACGCGTAAAACCCAAAGTAATGGGTGGCGCGTTTACAACTTCCGATGATATTATTGCTATTGAAAATGCGGATGAAGCGATTCTATATATTGCTATAGCTACCAATTTTGTTAATTACAAAGATATTTCGGGAGACAAGACCCTTAAATCTAAACAATATATTTCTCGGGCATTCGCTAAAGATTACGAAACAGCAAAGAGAGAGCATACTGCTTTTTTCCGCCAGTATATGGACAGAATGTCGATTGACTTAGGAAAAACGGAGGCTGCTCGAAAGCCAACAGATATAAGAATAAAAGAATTTTCTCAAGCCTTTGACCCCGAACTGGCTGCGCTTTACTTTCAGTTTGGGCGTTACTTGCTCATTTCCTGCTCACAACCTAATACGCAGCCCGCCAATTTACAAGGAATCTGGAACGATCGCTTCCTGCCTTCATGGGATAGTAAATATACCTGTAATATCAATTTGGAGATGAACTACTGGCCTGCCGAAGTTACTAATCTCAGCGAAATGCATGAGCCTATGCTACAGTTGGTTCATGAAGTGGCAGAAACAGGAACGCATACAGCAAGCCTAGTGTACAATTGTAGAGGATGGGTGCTTCATCACAATACAGACATTTGGCGGATAACAGGACCTGTTGACAGGGCAGCATCAGGGATGTGGCCAACAGGAGGCGCATGGGTAAGTCAGCACCTTTGGTACAGGTACCTGCAAACAGGGAACAAAGAATATCTAAAATCTATCTATCCGATAATGAAAGGGGCAGCCTTGTTTTTCAATGATTTTCTGATTGCAGAACCCGAACATGGCTGGCTGGTTGTATCTCCTTCTAACTCTCCCGAAAACACCCACTCGGCTAGTAAGAATAAAGCAACTATCAGTGCAGGTACAACAATGGACAATCAGTTGGTTTTCGATTTATTTTCAGATGTGATAACTGCTTCTGAAGCATTGGGGATAGACAATGATTTTGCGGATACCCTCCGATACAAAAGAGATCTCTTACCGCCTATGCAGGTTGGGCAACACAACCAGTTGCAGGAATGGTTATACGATTGGGATTTACCCGATGATAAGCATCGTCATGTTTCTCATTTGTACGGATTATACCCTAGCAATCAGATATCTCCGGTAAGAACACCCGAATTGTTTGAAGCAGCAAAGAACTCTTTGATATATAGAGGCGATCCATCCACAGGATGGTCTATGGGTTGGAAGGTGTGTTTATGGGCTAGATTATTAGATGGTGACCATGCTTATAAACTATTAACCAATCAATTAGATTTAGTTACCAATGAAAAGAAAAAAGGCGGAACATACAGCAATATGTTCGATGCGCATCCTCCTTTCCAGATAGACGGCAACTTTGGATGCACCGCAGGTATTGCCGAAATGTTTATGCAAAGCCATGATGGAGCCATTTATCTTTTGCCCGCTCTTCCTTCGGTATGGAAAAACGGAAGCATAAAAGGATTGGTAGCCCGCGGAGGTTTTGTTATCAATATGGACTGGAAAAACGGTAAAGTAACAAATTTGAATATTTACTCTCGCCAAGGGGGCAATTGTCGTTTACGTTCGGCGGTTGCTTTAAAAGGAAATGGAATAAAGAAAGCCAAAGGGGAAAATCCGAATCCGCTTTTCGCTGTTCCCGAGGTAAAAACACCTTTAATTTCGGATAAGGCAAGTTTAAAAATAACAGATTTAAATCCGGATAAAACAACCTATCTCTACGATTTGAAAACAGAGAAAGGTAAGACGTACAATTTCAAAATATCAAACTAAGAAAACCGTAGGTACATTTAATACCTTCACGAGTTCTTTGACAGCATTGAAAGATTGGTTATCGTAAAATAGCATAAGTTGTATTTCTCTAAAATGCACGTGGCATTTCTCCCAAATGCACGTGGCATTTGTCTCAACAGCAACGTGGTAATTTGAAAATGCACGGTTGCATTTGAGAAAATGCAACGTGCATTTGAAACAGTACTTATCTTTCTTTTGTCTAAACTCAACTGTTTTTATTTAAAAAGAATGTTTAACGATCCCCCTGTTAGTGGTGGGTACAACAATAATTTAGGTATGAAAAAAAATACAAAGCTATCAATATTAGGGTGCTTAGCTGTTTTTCTGATGCTAAGCTCATGTAAAGGAAAAGAGACAAAAACAGAAAAAGAAGATGATAGATGGTCGGTTAGGATGGCTCAATCCGAGATGGTTCGTTTTCCCGAAGCATGGATGATAGAAAAAGCGAAATCTCCACGTTGGGGATATACGCACGGCTGTGTTGCCAAAGCAATGCTTGATATGTTTGACTATACAGGCGACAGTGTTTATTATAATTACGCCAAAGGATATGCCGACACCTTGATAACCAAGGAAGGGCAAATAAAAACTTATCGTATGGATAAGTTCAATATTGATAATATTAATCCGGGTAAAATATTGTTCCGCCTTTATAAAGCAACCGGAAACCAACGCTATAAAATAGCGATCGACACGCTGGTTGCCCAAATGGCTATTCATCCTCGCACCAAAGAGGGTGGCTATTGGCATAAAAAAATATATCCGCATCAAATGTGGCTCGATGGTATTTATATGGCGTCTCCTTTTCTGGCTGAATATGCAAAAGATTTCAACAAACCCGAAATATTTGATGATGTAATCAACCAAATCAAACTGATGGATAAAAACAGTTATGATAGCAAAGCTGGATTATTTTATCACGGCTGGGATGAAAGCAAAGAACAAAAATGGGCGGATAAAAGCACCGGGAGGTCTCCTAATTTTTGGACAAGAAGCATCGGTTGGTATGCAATGGCCTTAGTGGATGTTTTGGATTATCTGCCTCAAAATCATAGTGAAAGAAATGATGTAATAGAAATTATAAACAAGATAGCAAAAGGAGCCGTAAAATGGCAGGACGAAAAAAGCGGTGTTTGGTATCAGGTTACCAATAAAGGAGATAAAGAGGGTAATTATCTGGAATCTTCGGGTTCGTCCATGCTGGTTGGCTTTCTGTACAAAGCCATGAATAAAGGATATATAGGTAAAGAATATAAAGCCGCGGCCGATAAAGGTTTCGATGGACTGGTAAAAGAATTTATCAAGAAAGAAGATAATGGAACCTATACAATCACGAATTGTTGCGCTGTTGCCGGATTAGGTGGTGAGAAGAAATATCGCGATGGTTCGTTTGAATATTACATTAGTGAACCCGTTATCGAAAACGACCCGAAATCTGTACCAACTTTCATTTGGGCAGCAATGGAACATGAAAAGAGCATGTTGAAATAAGAGTTAATCGTATTTACCGCATATAATAAGAAACAACAATTATAGGATATGAAAAAAATAAAACTGAGCTTTTTACTATTAGTGCTAAGCCTTTTGATAAACACCGTAGAAGCTCAAGAGAAATCGAAAACAGTAATACCCTGGGAAAACGGTAAGTTGAAAGTAAGCGACAATAAGCGCTTTCTTCAGCACGAAAATGGAAAACCTTTCTTTTGGCTGGGAGAAACAGCGTGGCTTCTTCCTTCGCGCTCTAACCGGGATGAGGTGGATTACTTTATGGCCGAAACCCGCAAGAATGGTTATAATGTAGTACAAATATCTACATTACATACTATTTCGGCAATGAATTTCTACGGACATTGGGCATTACCTAATGGCTTCGATTTTAAAAACATCGATAAAGCAGGCGAATATAATTATTGGCAGCATGTTGATTATATTGTAGAAAGAGCTCAAAGAAACGGCATATACATCGGCATTGTATGTGTATGGGGAGGTCCTGTTAAATCGAAGCAACTATCGGTTGAGGATGCAAAAAAATACGGCAAATTTCTTGCCGAGCGTTATAAGAAATATCCGAATATCATTTGGCTGATTGGCGGTGACGAACGAGGCGATGTAGAGCCCGAAGTTTGGCAGGCTTTAGCCAGGTCTATCAGAAGTATCGATTCGGATCATTTGATGACTTTCCATCCTCGCGGGCGCACCACTTCTACAACTTGGTTCAACAATGAGCCTTGGCTCGATTTCAATATGTTTCAATCGGGCCACCGCCGGTATAACCAGCGCAATGGAGATGGAGACTATCCTATCGAAGAGAATACCGAAGAAGATAACTGGCGCTTTGTAGAACGTAGCCTTGCTGCTGTACCATTGAAACCTGTTTTGGATGGGGAACCTTCATACGAAGATATTCCCCACGGATTACATGACGCGGGCGAACGCCGTTGGCAGGCAGAGGATGTTCGCCGCTATGCCTATTGGTCGGTATTTGCCGGTTCGTTTGGGCACACCTACGGGCATAATTCGACTATGCAAATGCTTCGTCCGGGTTATATGCCATCTTTTGGAGCGAAAAAGCCTTGGTGGGAGGCATTACACGACCCCGGTTGTCAACAAATGAAATATCTGAAAAAGCTAATGCTGGCTTTCCCTTATTTTGACAGAATACCCGACCAATCTGTTATCGCTAATGCAAATGGCAGTCAGTACGAACGTGTAATTGCTACTCGTGGAAAAGATTATATTCTGGTATATAACTACACCAATCGTATGGCCGAAATAGATATGACAAAAATATCGGGAGCAAATAAGAAAGCATGGTGGTACAGCCCTAGTAACGGCTCTGTTTCTTACATCGGAAAATTCGACAATGGTAAACAGGCATTCGCGCACGATTCGGGCTACGGCTCGGGTAATGATTGGGTGCTTATTATTACCGACTCTACTGTTTCATACGTTCAGGATCATTTAGAATAATTTACACATAACTACAACATACTATACTGGGTAAAATGAAAAAAATATTATTTTTATTCACAACCTTATTGATTGCCTCCTCTTCATTTTCATCGGAAATAACAGACCTTCGTTGCGAAATGTTGAACAATCCGGAGGGAATAGGTACAACAACTCCTCGTTTTAGCTGGATAATCAATTCGAAAGAAAGAAATATAGAGCAGGTTTCCTATCATATTTTGGTTGCCTCCTCTTTGGATAAATTAAACAAAGGAGAAGCCGATTTATGGGATTCGGGAGAAACAAAGAGTAACCGGTCGGTTTATGTTTATTACGCCGGAAAACAGCTGACAAGCAGAAAACAGGCTTTCTGGAAGGTAACTATAAAAACAAACAAAGGAGAAACAACATCAAGCAACATTGCCAAATTTAGTGTTGGATTATTGAGTAATACAGATTGGACTGCTCAATGGATAGGCCTGGATAAAGCCTTTCCATGGGATAGTGAGACGCAGCACTCGCGATTATCCGCGCGTTATTTCAGAAAAGAATTTATAAATTCCAAAGCTGTAAAATCAGCTAAAGTATATATATCAGGACTTGGATTGTACGAACTATATATCAATGGCGAGAAAATAGGCAATCAGGTTCTTGCCCCTACTCCTACCGATTATAATGAATCATTGAGATACAACACATTCGATGTAACATCATACCTGCAAAATGGTAAGAATGCCATCGGTACAATACTAGGAAATGGACGCTTTTATAATGTGCGTCAGAATTTCAAGCCTAATAAAATAAAGACTTTCGGTTATCCTAAGATGCTTTTGCAATTGGAGGTTGAATATACGGACGGAACAAAACAAACCGTTGTAAGTAACAATACATGGAAAGTAACATCCAACGGACCTATTCGTTCCAATAACGACTTTGACGGAGAGATATATGATGCAACCAAAGAACTTGGGGCTTGGAATACAGTGGGATATAATGACCGCAACTGGCTGAAAGCCGAATGGGTGGAAGCTCCGAAAGGTATATTATCTGCTCAGATGAACGATAATATGGCTGTGATGCAAACAATGACGCCGGTGAGTGTGAAAGCCTTTGCACCGGATACCTTTATTGTGGATATGGGGCAAAATATGGTTGGCTGGGTTCAACTGAAAGCTACCGGAAAAAAGGGAGATAAAATCACACTGCGTTTTGCTGAAACATTAGATAAGAACGGCCGATTATATACCGAAAATCTTCGTAGTGCTAAGGTAACAGACGTTTACACTATGAAAGGAGGGCAACAAGAAATATGGGAACCTCGCTTTGTAACGCATGGATTCCGTTTTATAGAAGTAACAGGATATCCCGGAGCTCCAACTGTAAATGATTTTACAGGGAAAGTGGTATACGATAATATCGGGTCGACAAGTACTTTTGAGTCTTCGAATCCTCTACTTAACCAAATACATAAAAATGCCTATTGGGGCATTAATGGAAATTACAAGGGAATTCCGCTCGATTGTCCGCAACGAGACGAACGTCAACCATGGCTAGGCGACCATACAACAGGGTGTTTCGGAGAAAGTTTCATGTACGACAATGAAAGATTATATGCGAAATGGATCGATGATATGAAAGATGCTCAAACTCCGGAAGGAACTATTCCCGATATTGTGCCACCGTATTATATGACTTATTACAGCGATAATATGACATGGCCGGGAACGTATTTGTTCATTGGAGAGATGTTGTATAAACAATTCGGAAATACCGAACCTATCATTAAGCATTATCCTTACATGAAAAAATGGCTGACGCACATGAGGAATAAATACATGACTCCCGAATATATCGTTACAAAAGATAAATATGGGGATTGGTGTGTTCCGCCCGAATCGAAAGAAATGATTCATTCGCAAGACCCTGCCCGTAAAACCGATGGGCAATTGATTGCCACTGCATATTATTACAAATTGTTGCAAATGATGATGCGCTTTGCCGTTATCGCAGACCAAAAGCAGGATATTGAAGAATATGCAGCACTGGCAGAGAATATACGCAAAGCGTTTAATAATAAATTCTACAACCCTGCAACAGGACAATACAGCAACCACACCGTTACCGCGAATCTGCTTCCTTTGGCTTTCGATATGGTAGATAAAGAAAATGAGGAAAGGGTATTTCAGAATATGATTGACCGCATTGTTCGTAATGATAAACTTCATATCAGTACGGGGGTTATCGGTACGCAATGGCTAATGCGCGAACTTACCAGAAGAGGACGAGCCGATGTTGCTTATACCATTGCAACTCAACCCGATTATCCGGGATGGGGTTATATGGTAAATCAGGGAGCAACTACTATTTGGGAGCTTTGGAATGGCGATACAGCCAATCCGAGAATGAACTCGCGCAATCATGTTATGTTACTGGGCGACCTTATTATCTGGATGTATGAAGATTTGGCGGGAATAAAAAGCCATAAGATACACGATGGCTTTAAATGGTTATGGATGAAGCCGAACCCAACCGAAGATTTAACTTTTGTGAAGGCTTCGCATAAAACGCCTTACGGATGGGTAAAAAGTAACTGGAAGTTAGAGAACGGAATATTTACATGGAAAATAACTGTTCCTGCAAATAATCGGGTAAATATATTGATACCTGCCGAAGAATCGGAAGATATTACGGAAAACGGCAAGCCTCTAAAACAGGTTGAAGGATTGAAGTTTGTTCGTAAGGAAGAAGGACGTATCAATCTCGAAATAGGCTCGGGCGAATACACTTTTTCTTGTAAATACGGCGTGGCACAAAACCGATGGAAAGAAGGAGTTATCACGCAAGAGTTTATAAATGCCGATGCGTCTTATCCCGAAAGCCATGCTTCGACCATTGCGGAGACAAAAGAAGGACATCTGATTGCCTCGTGGTTTGGTGGAACAAAGGAGCGTAATCCGGATGTTTGTATTTGGGTAAGCCGCTTGATAAACGGCAAATGGACACCCGGGCAAAACGTTGCCAACGGTATTGTAAACGATACGCTTCGTTATGCCACATGGAATCCTGTATTATACCAGGTTCCGAACGGTGAGCTTCAATTATATTATAAAGTAGGGCCAAATGTAGCCGGATGGGTAGGAAAAGTAATTACTTCCAACGATGGAGGTGTAACCTGGTCGTCTCCCCGCGACTTACCCGAAGGGTTTATCGGACCTGTAAAAAACAAGCCTGTTTTGCTGAAAAACGGAACGCTGCTTGCTCCATCAAGTACCGAGGGGGATGGATGGAAAGTGCATTTCGAAGTAACAAAAGATTTTGGTAAGACATGGAAAAAGATAGGTCCTATCAATGATGGAAAAGAAATGCACACAATACAACCATCGGTTCTATTTCATAAAGACGGTAAACTGCAAATACTTTGCCGTACGCAAGAACGCGCGTTAGGCGAGTCGTGGTCGTCTGATAATGGTAAGACTTGGTCTCCTATAATTAAATCATCTTTGCCAAGCACAAATTCAGGAACAGATGCAGTGACTTTACAAGATGGTCGGCAGTTAATTGTGTATAATCATGTATTACCTAATGATACATTGAAAAGGGGTAAAGGTTTCCGTACACCATTAAATGTAGCCGTTTCGAACGATGGTAAAACATGGTATGCAGCACAGGTTCTGGAAGACTCTCCTATCAATCAACACTCGTATCCATCCGTAATACAAAGCAAAGATGGTATGGTGCATATTGTTTACACATGGCGAAGAAAAGGTATCAAGTATGTAAAAGTTGACCCAAGCAAATTGGTTCTTTCCAAGATAGAAAACATACAGTGGCCTTCATTGAAAGAGACTAAAGAGATACAGGTTATTAATAACAACCGTTACAAAGTTTCGGCTTGCGATTGGATGATGCTGAAACGGCAGAAAATAGGAGCAATAGAACTGGCAAAAGAGTTGGGGGCAGATGGTCTCGAATTGGATATGGGAGGACTTGGAAAACGTGTCTCTTTTGATAATAAATTCACCGAAAAGCATTTTCAGGAATTGTTCATTTCAGAATGCAACCGTTTGGGTATTCAATTCAGTTCGATAGCAATGTCTGCATTCTACGGACAATCTTTTGCCAAGCGCGATAATTATGAGCAACTGATAGACGAATGTATCGCCACAATGAATGCTTTAGGTGTAAAGGTTGCTTTCCTTCCTATGGGAAATCAAAGCGATTTAATAAAAGAACCCGAGTTATACCCGATAGTTTTGGAAAGGCTGAAAGTTGTTGCGAAAAAAGCCGAAGCAGCGGGAGTAGTAATCGGCATAGAAACCACGTTAACGGCAAAAGAAGAAGCGAAACTACTTGATAAGATAAATTCGCCTGCCATTAAAAGTTATGTGAATTTCTCTTCCATATTGAAACGAAACGGAGATATTATTAAAGAACTGAAAACCTTAGGAAAAGACCGCATTATTCAGATTCACGCATCTAATACCGATGGGTTTTGGATTGAAAAAGATCCTGCGCTGAATATACCTGAAATCAAAAAAACCTTAGATAAAATGGGTTGGAGCGGTTGGTTGGTTGTAGAACGTTCGCGTGATACGAGCGATGTTCACAATGTAAAATGGAATTACGGTGCAAATGTCAGGTATCTGAAATCGGTATTCCAAGGAATAGGCAAAACCACAACAGCATTGCCCTCTGTGGTTGAAATCGTTACCGATGCGGAGAACCAATCCATAGCAGGATTACAAAAGGTATGCGGAAAATACAACATAGATAGAACCTCTATTTATCAATGGAAAAACCATTTGGTGGTATATGATGTATTAGATGATTCAGGGAAAATTCTCAAAGATATATCGGCTCTTTTCCCGAAAGCAGCTATAAAGTTTTATGAAAAGCCTTTTTACCTTTTCGACCGAAAGAATTGTAAGGACAGTGGTGTAGCAAACAAATGGAGCCATACGATTATGACTGCCAATTTGGTTAACAACACAGTGCTACAGCATGAGTATATGGATTACCATGCTACACAATCCGAAAAATGGCCGGAAATAGCAAACGGTTTTTGTAATGCTAATTTTCAGCAACTTCTTATCTTCAGGAATGAAAGACAATTGATGCTGATAATCAGTATTCCCGAAGGAGAAAATCTGGATGAGTTGAATCACAAAACTTCTGAAAACAACCCCCGTGTAGATGATTGGAATGCGCTTATGTCAAAATATCAGGAGGGTATAGAAGGCGCTGAGCAGGGAAATGCATGGGTAGTATTTACACAACTTAAGTAGGGTAAAACAACAATATTATAATGAGACAAACCAACTACCAGTTATTTGATTTTCTGGATTTCGACACGGATTTAAATGGAAACAACAGGCTTTGGAGGGCCTGTCTTCCAACTCATATAGAAGAAAAAGAAGGTGACGTATTTGTGATTATACCTTTTCAGAAGCAACATAATTCGAATGAAATTACACCGGATAACTCGGTCGCACGTAAATCATATCGAATGAGATTGCGTGCTTATGGAGATAAAATTCTACGTGTTTCAGTTGAGTTTGAGGGGGAAATCAGTGAAACATCAGAAATGTTGCACATGCCTTCTACGCTACAACAAACACCCCTTTTTTTTGAAAAAAGCGCGGAAGAGTGGATTGTGAGAGATAGCAAAGGATTGAAAAAAGCCATATTCAGTTTCCGCCAACCCGAAACTGATTGGTGGAGTGATTTGCAGCCCGCACCTCAGGAAACAATATATATCAGCTTTTTCCCCGATGGAAAAAAGGAAGTGAAACTTTCAGCATACGATATGTTTTCACCCGCCCGTCACGATGCGTTTGCATTAGCAGTTGTAGAAAAAGACGGCAAACCTCATCGAGCTACATGTTCATTTCATGCGCAACCCGATGAGTGCTTTATGGGTACAGGAGAGCGTTTCACAAAGATAGACTTGTCGGGAAAAACCGTTCAGATGAAGAATCAGGACGGGCAGGGCGTAAACAACAGACGCACTTACAAGAATATTCCATTTTATATATCCAGTGAAATGTACGGAATGTTTCTGCATACCACGTCTTTCGCGAAATTCTCTTTAGCAGACCATTCTACACGTTCGGCTCAGGTGATGGTAGAAGATACAGTTCTCGACACATTTCTGATAGGTGGAGACTCTCCCGAAGAAATTCTTCTGGGATATCGTCAGCTAACAGGTTTTCCATCCATGCCCCCTTTGTGGAGTTTCGGTGTATGGATGAGTCGTATGACCTATTTTTCGGCCGATGAAGTAAACAAAATATGCGACCGACTGCGAAAAGAAAAATATCCTTGTGATGTGATACATCTTGATACAGGCTGGTTTGAAACAGACTGGCTTTGTGAATGGAAATTTAACAAAGAACGCTTTTCCAATCCTGAGGAATTTATTAGCAATCTTCGTGATAACGGTTTTAAAGTAAGCCTCTGGCAATTACCTTATATATCGTATGACGCCGAACAATACGAAGAGGCTTCCCGGAACAATTATATAAGCAAAAGCGAAAAAAAAATACAGGGAGCATCCAATTTCAGTGTACAAGATTACGCCGGAACGATAGATTTTACTTACGACAAGGCTACCGAATGGTACAAAGGTTTGCTGAAAAAACTTCTGGATATGGGAGTTGTATGTATAAAAGCTGATTTCGGCGAAGATATACATCTGGATGCGGAATATCATTCGATGTCTCCTGATAAGTTGCACAATATCTATCCGTTACTTTATCAGAAAGCAGCATACGAAATAACGAAAGAGGTTACAGGCGATGGCATTATTTGGGCACGCGCTGCATGGGCAGGCGCTCAACGTTATCCGTTACATTGGGGGGGCGACTCGGCCTGTTCGTGGGATGGAATGGCCGGTTCGTTGAAAGGTGGTTTGCATTTAGGGCTTTCGGGTTTTGCCTTCTGGAGTCACGATGTTCCCGGATTTCATGGGGTTCCCAACTTTATGAATTCAATTTTACCTGACGATATCTTTGTACGCTGGACACAATTTGGCGTATTCACATCGCATATTCGCTACCATGGTTCGCATAAACGGGAACCGTGGTATTATCCCCAAATTTCTGACATCATAAAGGATTGGTGGAATCTTCGTTACAAATTGATTCCCTACATATTGGAGCAAAGCG
>DAIMFE010000005.1:0-82355 GCA_036724805.1 Bacteroides sp. | reverse complement strand
GATGCCGCAGGATATCCTCCTTTGGAGGAGGTGCCCGAAGGGCGGAGGAGGATCAGATCATTGAAAAAATATTTATTTCTTACTTCCCATTCAACTCTTTCTTGCAATAAATAAGTCGTGAAATAGCGGTTATATTAGAAAATATAGCCACTATAACAATGGGAAGTACAAATATCATAATTGGTTCGAAAATAGGGAATGAAAGCGAGGGTACTGTTATCTCGTAATTTCCTGCAAAATGATAAAATATACCGCACAACATGCCGCCTGCACCTACAAGAATAACCCGTTCGGGGCGTTGCATAAAGCCAACTTTACATTCTATTCCTAAGCCTTCGGCACGGGCGCGCACATAACTCACCATCATTGAACCGATAAGGGCTACGAAAGCAAACATTGAACTGAAGAAATAGCCTTGAAGAATCAGGTAATAACAGATTCCAAAAAGGGTAATTAATTCACTGTAACGATCTAAAACCGAATCGTATAGGGCGCCATAGATTGAGCTCATATTACCAACACGGGCTAACCGGCCATCAATCATATCGAATAAACCGGCAAAAAGAATGGTAAATCCACCCCAGCCCACAAAAGAAAAATCTCCACGCTCACCATGATATCCGCCCACCATAAAAATAGCCGCGGCAAGGATGTTCAACACTAAACCGGTGGTGGTTATAATATTAGGAGTAATCCCAATCTTTATCATTCCTCGCACAGAGGGGTCGATTATTTTATAGATAAATTGTTGGCCTAAATCTCTTAGCTTCATCATTTTTTTAATTGAATTTGAGAATTGAGAATTGCTTTTCTCAATTCATATTATTAGAACGCTTGCCTTCTAATGAAGGCCGTTTTGTTTTTATGGATTTCTATCTTCAATATCCTTTATTTCATCTAACTTTTCTAGTTCTGCTTCATGCACTTCCTCTACTTCTGCTTTTCTTTAATTCCCCCGCTACTTCATCTTCTAACTCTTTTATTTCTTTCTTCTTTGAAAAGAAACGTTTCAAATTGCTGTTGCGATATACAAAAATACGATGCAGATTGTAATTCCACAGATAACCAATCAGTAATGAAACAATGGCTTTAGAAACGATGAAGAGATCATCTACATAATGGTGCAGAAATTTTACCAACCAAGGAACTTGCACAAGGGCTTCGGTCATCAAATACGTTCCCCATGTATTTAAGGCGATGCTCCCTACCCATACAACAAAATATTTTATTATAACATGCCGCATTTTAAGGTCGGTTGCTTTGAAGGTCCAGTTATAATTAATCAAGCAATTAATTATACCGCCGCAAACCGAGCCCAGAAAAGTTGCATATACATAATATACATTGAACAGTTTTGCTAATAAAATGGTAATAACAAAGTCGGAAATACTGGCAAACTGCGAAGAGAACTGGGCACGAATAAACATAAAGATTCCCCCTTTTTTCGAGATTGCATTTGCTATCTTCCTTAGCCTATCACCCATCTTATTCCCAATATAATTATCAAACTGTATACTCCTGAAAGGATATCATCCATCATCACTCCTACTCCACCTTTTAAATTTTCCATCTTTCTAATTCCCAATGGCTTCAATATATCAAAGAAACGAAACAGAACAAATGCCGCTGCAACGTACCGAAAGTTCCCTTCGGGCACCGCTAAAAGGGGTATCCATACGCCTACCATTTCATCTACTACAATTCTGGAAGGGTCTTCTCCCCAATAGGGTTCTAATATATTTGATGAATGAATGCCTAGTATTGTGAATATTATTATTAATCCTAATGTGGTAAAAAATAAGATATTAAAAGAAAGCAAATAATATAATACTATCCATATTAAGGTAGCAAGCAGAGCACCTGCCGTGCCTGGCGCTATGGGTGAAAATCCGGAACCGAATCCGGATGCTATAAGTGAATGAAAAAATGGCGCTTTTTTATATTGCTTTCCCATCAATATGAGTTTTTAAACTTTTGAGTTTTTGAGCTTTTGAGAGCCATGCGGCTCGAAGTAAAAAGCTTAAAAGCCAAAACATTTAAAAACTTAAAAACTTAAAAGCTCAAAAACTCATGAATAACTTTAATCCAAATAGTCGATCGTTTCTTCACCAACCATTTGCCTTAATGTATTTTTAAGTTTGGTGTACTGTATAAACAAGTCGTGTTCGGGTACATGCTCAAAATCGTGCATCGGGCTCTTGAAGTAGAATGATAGCCAATCTTGTATTCCACTCATTCCTGCTCTTTGCGCAAGATCGGTAAATAGCACCAAATCAAGACATAATGGCGCAGCTAAAATCGAATCGCGGCAAAGGAAATCTACTTTTAACTGCATAGGATAACCCATCCATCCAACGATATCAATATTGTCCCATCCTTCTTTGTTATCCTTACGCGGCGGATAATAATTTATACGCACTTTATGATAAACATTTCCGTATAATTCGGGATACAATTCGGGTTGAAGTATATTGTCGATAACAGAAAGTTTACTAACTTCTTTTGTTTTGAATGAATCCGGATCATCTAATACTTCTCCATCACGATTGCCCAGAATGTTGGTAGAGAACCATCCATCTAGCCCCAGCATACGGGTTTTAATCATTGGAGCAAGAACTGTTTTAAGCATCGTTTGTCCGGTTTTATAATCTTTTCCGGCAATTGCTACCTTCATTTTTGCCGAAAATTCCCACATGGCAGGTGTATCTACACAAAGGTTAGGCGCACCCATAATAAACGGACAACCTTCTGCGATAGCAGCATAAGCATAACACATGCTTGGAGAAATTTTATCTTCTTTGTTGTCTTTCATGGCTTGTTCTAAAGCAGCCAATGACTGATGTTCTTCGCTAAGCGGAAGATATATTTCTGTACTTGCCGACCAAATTACTACTATCCTGTCGCAATTATTCGCAGCTTTAAAATCGCGGATATCTTTCCGAAGTTGCTCGGTTAATTCCCAACGATTGGCAGCCTGTTTAACGTGTGTTCCATGCAGGCGTTTTACCCAGTTTTGATCGAAAGCCGCCGGCATTGGTTTAATTTGCTTCAATTCGTCTTTAACTCCATCCAAGTCATCTTTTGTCAGCACTTCGGCATGCGCTGCCGCATCGTATACATCATCTGCAAAAATATCCCAACCACCAAAAACGATATCATTTAACTCTGCTAGTGGAACTATATCTTTTATTTTCGGGAAATTATTCTCATTTCTCTTTCCTAAACGAATAGTTGCTAACTGGGTTATTGAGCCGATAGGTTTTGATAAACCTTTACGAACCGCCAAAGTACCTACAACGAATGTTGATGAAACTGCACCACCGAGTCCTACTATTAAGGCTCCCAATTTGCCTTTAGCAGGCTTAATTTCATTTTTCATTTTATTTTGTTATTTTACAATTAATGAATTGAACGCAAAACTAGTAAATATAATCCTATTGCGTGAGTTTATTTTATAGTTAAATTTAAAAAACACTGTATTTTTTAATCATTTTAATAAATGAAGGACACTATTTTTAAATACCTGAAACCCACAACTGAATTTTTTTGCTGTTTCAAAGCAAATACAGTTTTGATTTTTGATTCGGCACTCACATCAGTCGGCTATTTCCCTTTTTTTAATATTGGGTAGTCATGTTTCGGATTCAGAGATCAGGATAATACATAGATGCTTGCACCAAAGTAGTCTTAATCTGCATCCAAAATAATCATGGAAATTCACTCACCCTCCCCATAATAAGTTAAAGTCAATCTGTGTATTACATAGAAAAAACAGAAATGCGGAGAAAAAGATGTATATTTGCCTTATATAATGCGGAGAATAAAATCGAAAGCAATGTTTATACATCAAAGAAAAGATTGGACTAAGTTTATATGGAACAACGACCAGTTACTCGTGTCATTGGCTAATGTTCGCCATTTGCAAGGACGCCTGTTAGGGCAAATGGAAAATATTGGTTTCAAGCTGAAAGAGGAAGCTGTGTTATCCACACTGACTTTAGACGTATTAAAATCAACGGAAATAGAGGGTGAAGTCCTTAATAAGGATCAAGTTCGTTCGTCTATAGCCCGCAGATTAGGATTGGAAGTTTCCGGATTGGTCGATTCTTCCCGCAATGTTGATGGCGTGGTTGAAATGATGCTCGATGCCACGCAAAATTATATGGAGCCTTTAGCTGACGGAAGATTATTGGGTTGGCATGCTGCCTTGTTCCCGATGGGCTACAGCGGAATGTATAAAATAGAGGTTGGTAACTATCGGAGCGGCGAAATGCAGGTGGTTTCCGGTGCAATGGGGAAAGAGAAAGTCCACTATGAAGCACCCAAACCAGAACTGGTAGAGACGGAAATGAATGAGTTTATCCGATGGTTCAATAATTCGGAAGAAACCGATTCAGTGCTAAAAGCCGCCATAGCCCACTTTTGGTTCGTAACAATTCATCCCTTCGATGATGGTAACGGGCGTATCGCGCGTGCCATAACAGATATGCAGCTTTCCCGGAGCGATGAAAGTCCACAACGTTTTTACAGCATGTCGAATCAGATACTTGCTGAACGTAAGAAGTATTATGAGGTATTGGAGCGAACGCAACGAGGTAACGGGGATATAACCGAATGGCTTGAATGGTTCTTGGCCTGCCTTGGAAATTCACTTAAGAATAGCGGCGAGGTACTGGAGTCCGTTTTGGGAAAAGCTAAGTTTTGGGAAAAACATATTCAAACACCTCTAAATGATCGTCAGCGTTTGATGCTGAATAAACTATTGGACGGATTTGAAGGTAAACTGACTTCTTCTAAATGGGCTAAAATAACCAAATGTTCACAAGATACGGCAATACGTGATATCCAAGATCTGATAAGTAAAGGCATATTGCGTAAAGAAGCCAAAGGTGGGCGGAGTACCAATTATGAGCTGAAAAAAAACTAAAAATGACGTTGGTTTCAAAACTATGAATTACTTACCCAACAATTGCTAGGGTTTCTAATCTCAACAGCACGTTGCATTTCTCCCAACAGCACGTTGCATTTGGGTAATTAGCACGTTGCATTTTCTCAAATGCAACGTGCTAATTCGAAAATGCAACGCGCATTTAAAACAACAGCCGCTCGCCCCCACACCATGCGGTATTCTTACTTGTGCAACTTAGTGTTTAAAAATATCTTTTCGCCGCAAACACTTTCCATTCTATTCTGTTATAACAATAAATTTTACCTAACTGCTTTTAACATTTTACTAATATACAAATTTCAAATTTTATGGAATGGATTGTGAATCAACTCAGGGAACATCCCGAATTAGCCATATTCCTGACAATCTTTGCAGGTTTCTGGATAGGAAAAATTAAGATAGGGAAATTCAGTCTGGGTACAGTAACAAGTGTATTGCTTGTTGGCGTTTTGGTTGGACAGTTAAACATTACCGTTGATGGTCCTGTTAAATCGGTGTTTTTTCTTCTTTTCCTTTTTGCTATTGGTTATAAGGTAGGGCCTCAGTTTTTTCGCGGATTAAAAAAAGACGGACTGCCACAAATGGGGTTTGCCGCGTTAATGTGCGTTGTATGCCTTCTGGCACCTTGGGCTTTAGCAAAAATCATGGGATATAATGCGGGCGAAGCTGCGGGTTTATTAGCGGGTTCTCAAACAATATCAGCGGTTATCGGTGTGGCCGAAGATACCATTAAAGGCTTGAACCTCACCGCCGAAGAGCAACAAAGTTATATTAACATTATTCCTGTTGCCTATGCTGTTACCTATATATTTGGCACGGCAGGTTCTGCATGGATATTGGCTTCTCTTGGTCCGCGCATGCTGGGTGGATTAGAGAAGGTAAAAGCCGCATGCAAGGAGTTAGAAAGCAAAATGGGGAAATCGGATGAAGAGGAACCCGGATTTATGGAAGCCGCCCGGCCTGTAGTATTCCGCGCCTTTAAAATTACCAACGATTGGTTTTCTGGTGGAAAAACCGTTTCCGATTTGGAAGCGTACTTCAAAAAAGAGAACAAGAATATTTTTGTTGAAAGGGTACGCTTCGATGGAAAAGTAAATGCAGAGGATGCTACTGCCAAGATGGTTTTAAAGAAAAACGATGAAGTAGCATTGAGTGGAAGAAGAGAATTTGTTGTTGGAGAGGATGACTGGATTGGTCCGGAAGTTCTTGACGCACAATTACTTGATTTTCCTGCTGAAACCTTACCTGTTATGGTAACCCAAAAAACGTGTGCAACAAGGAATGTTCAATTTATCAACAAGCAGAAATTTATGCATGGGGTAAGTATCCGACGGATTATTCGTTCGGGTATAGATATACCCGTACTGGCAAAAACGGTTATTGATGCCGGTGATGTACTTGAATTAACCGGTATGAAAAGGGATGTGGAAGTTGCTGCCAAAAAGATGGGATATATTGATCGCCCAACTCATCAAACCGATATGATATTTGTTGGGTTGGGTATATTTCTGGGTGGCTTATTTGGGGCGTTAACCATTCATCTTGGGGGAGTTCCTTTAAGTTTTAGCACCAGTGGAGGCGCCTTAATTATGGGCATTCTATTCGGATGGTTACGTGGCAAACACCCAACTTTCGGACGTATTCCGGAGCCGGCTCAATGGGTATTGAATAACGTTGGACTAAACATGTTTATTGCCGTTGTGGGTATCTCTTCCGGCCCCGGATTTGTATCGGGATTTCAACAGGTGGGTATCATGTTGTTCGTTATCGGAGCCCTTGCCACAGCCATTCCGCTACTTGTTGGTTTACTGATGGCTAAGTATATATTCAAATTTCATCCGGCTTATGTTCTGGGATGCACAGCGGGAGCACGTACCACAACTGCCGCATTGGGGGCAATACAGGATGCGGTGGAAAGTCAGACTCCTTCGCTAGGATATACGGTGACATACGCGGTGGGTAATACGCTGCTGATTATATGGGGAGTGGTGATTGTGGTGATGATGTAGATACATTATTATTTACAATATCGCTTGAGAACAGGAATAAGGATTCAATAATAACTTAAAAACTTAAAGCTTAAATATGGATAATAAAACATCAACTTTAGCAACCGATAGAAAGTATCAGAAGCAAATGGAAAGTATCAGCCCGTTCGAATTAAAGAACAAATTAATTGAAATGGCTGATGAAAGTATAAAAAAGATAACCCGCACAATGCTTAATGCAGGGCGGGGTAATCCTAACTGGATTGCTACAACTCCCAGAGCGGCATTTTTCCTTCTCGGACAATTTGGCTTGGAAGAAGGTAAACGGGTTATGTCGCTAGAAGAAGGCATTGCCGGTATCCCTGAAAAGGATGGAATCGCATCGCGATTTGAAGCGTTTGTTAAGAAACATATAAAGGAAGAGGGTGCTTCTCTTTTGATTGGCGCCTATAATTATATGTTGCTTGAACATGCTGCCGACCCGGATGACCTGATTCATGAATGGACAGAGGGGGTTATTGGCAATCAGTATCCTGTGCCCGATCGTATTTTGAAGTTTACAGAACAAATAGTTCATGATTATTTGATACAGGAAATGTGCGACAGGAGTGCGCCAAAGGGTAAATATGATTTATTTGCCACAGAAGGCGGTACTGCTGCCATGTGCTACTTATTCGATTCGCTACAGGAGAACTTTCTATTGAATAAAGGAGATGGAATAGCGTTGCTAACTCCGGCATTTACACCTTATATTGAAATTCCTCATTTAAGCAGGTACCAATTTAATATGATAGAAATATGTGCCGATAAAATGACGAAAGATGGATTCCACACATGGCAATACCGTAAAGAAGAGATTGATAGGATAAAGGATAAAAAGATAAAGGCATTGTTTGTTATCAATCCCAGCAATCCGCCCAGCTATGCGCTGAATGACGAAACGATGGAACAAATCGCCCATATTGTAAAGAATGATAATCCTGATTTAATGATTATTACCGATGATGTTTATGGAACATTTATTCCTCATTTCAAGTCATTTATGAAGGTATTACCTCAAAATACGCTGTGTGTTTATTCTTTCTCAAAATACTTTGGAGCCACCGGATGGAGGGATGCTGTTATAGCATTGCACGAGAATAATATTTTCGACAGAATGATTTCCGAACTTCCGGCTAATAAAAAGAAGGCGTTAAATCAACGTTACGAAACACTAACCCTCCAGCCCGAAAAGATGAAGTTTATCGACCGTATGGTGGCTGATAGCCGCCAGGTAGCGTTAAATCACACGGCCGGTTTATCATTGCCTCAACAAATCCAGATGACTTTATTCTCTGCATTTTCTTTGTTAGATAAAGAAGATAAGTACAAAACAAAAATGCAGCAAATCATTCAGGAGCGGTTAAAAACGCTTTGGGAGAATACCGGTTTCACGTTCAAAGATGATCCGTTGCGGGTTGGCTATTATGCTGAAATAGACATGATTGTATGGGCAGAGAAGCTGTATGGAAAAGATTTTGTGAAATTCTTGAAAGCAAATTATGAGCCTGTTGATGTTGTATTCCGTCTTGCTAACGAAACTTCTCTTGTTCTTTTAAATGGCAGTGGTTTCGATGGCCCTCAATGGAGTATCCGGGCATCACTTGCTAATCTGAATCAAAAAGATTATGAAGTAATTGGTAAAGGTATCCGAAATATTCTTGACGAATATGCAGAAGAATGGAAAAAGAACAAATAAGATTAATTGCCTTATTACTACTGATAGGATTATTTCCTTTGAATAGCATCGCCAAAAACAAAAGCTACCCCGATGACAATGAACCCCGATACCTTCTGTTTAAATCGTATGATGAAGCCGGCAGAGGGGTGATAGGTGTGACAGAGGTGGATAGCAAAGGGAATTTTTCACTGGAAATTGGAGGTAACATTAGAGCCGTAGCCGAATATGACTTTGGCGGTATTGTAGACAATGTAGACTTTTATCCTTCATTAATCGTTACTCCCGGTATGGATGGCGATTATGCCAGGAATAAATTTCAGATGGATGCTTCTTCTTCCAGCTTGTTCATGAAGCTTGTGGGCAAGAGTAGAACACTGGGAGATTTTATTGTATACGTAAACGGATACTTCCGCGGAGACAAAAGCACGTTCAGATTGCATCATGCGTATGCTTCCTTTCTGGGATTCACCGCGGGATATGATTACGGAACATTTACCGATACGGGGGCTGCTCCAACAACCATAGATTTTGAAGGGGCGGCAGGCCAGGTTCTTTATCGCACTACATTATTGCGTTATGCAAAGGCAATCAATAAAAACTGGAGTTTCGGTATTGCTGTAGAAATGCCACTAGTAAATGCTGTTACCAACCAAAATCTTACGGTAAAATCTCAACGTACGCCCGATTTCCCTGCATATATTCAATATAACTGGGGAAAAAGCAGTCATTTTCGGGTAGCAGGCATCATCCGTACTATGACGTACAGTAGCCGTATGGACGAGAAAGCATATTCGCAAACAGGATGGGGCGCTCAAGGGGGTATGTCAACCTATGCGCTGAAGAATCTCAGACTTGTTGGGCAAATAACGTATGGCAAAGGAATAGGATATTCTTTCAATGACTTGGGCCGGTTAAATATGGATCTTGTTCCGGATGCGGACAACCTCCAAAGAATGCAGGTTTTACCTATGCTGGGATGGTACGCGGGTTTTCAATACAATATTACCCCCAAAGTATTTGTCTCCGGTATCTATAGTCAATCACGAATATATAGTAATAATGGATATCCGGCTAATGATAGCGATACTTACCGATATGGGCAATACCTGGTTGCTAATGCCTTTTGGAATATTAATTCCGGTATGAGATTCGGAGCAGAATATCTGAAAGGATGGAAAACCGATTTTAAGGATGAAACAAATTCTGCCAATCGCATTAGTTTGCTGATGCAATACTCTTTTTAGTTGAGAGTTGACAGTTGACAGTTGACAGTCGATGTGCGGCATCGCAACTGTCAACTGTCAACTTTCAACTGTATCTTGAATCTTGTTAGCCCATCGCTATACGTACGAAGGGAGAAAGTGCAGTTATGCCGGGTAAGAACTTCGCGAATAAAAATTAATCCGATACCCTGACCATTGGGCTTTGTTGAAAAGAAAGGAGTGAATATCTTCTCTTCCGTTTCTTTCGAAATACCTTTTCCATTATCAATTATCTCTATGGATGCGGGCAAAGCTGTACGAATAATGATCTCTCCATCTTTCTCAATACTTTCGGCCGCATTCTTTATGATGTTTACCAGTAATTGCTCGAATAGCGAAGGGTCAACATCTACATCCGGCAATTCTACTGTTTCCAGAGAAATAGTGATATTCCTTTCGGCGCACATACCTTCCATAAAACGCTTGCATGCAAAAGCCATATCATTAAGATTAACCGGCGATAAATGAGGTTCGGGTATTTTAACCACATCGGCAAATCTGGTGATAAACTTACTCATAGAAAAGCACCGCTCAATACAAACATTCATAAACTCACGTATGTCTTCGGTTTCGCTTAACTCCGATAAAGCATCATCAATGGTATCCAGAGTAGAAATTATTCCGGCAGTGGTATTATTTACTTCGTGAGCTATCATTCTGATTACCTGTTCGTAAGCTCGCTTTTCTGCTTTTATAACTTCATCGGTTAAACTTTCGATTAAGTAAAACGGATGAGGAAAACCATGATTAATAAATGAAGAATGAATGCATTTATAAATATTTGCATCATTCAGGCGGATGGTTTTGGTTTCCGAACGCGGAATGGATAATAATTCGGCTGCCAGCGGAGATTCGATTTCAAATAGTTTCTTGTTAACCACTTCATCCTTTGATATACCCAGCATTCGCAAAGCCATGGGGTTGTATTGAGTAATATCTCCATCCGTCGACACAATAAGCACCCCCATCGGAGATGCTTCTATTAACAGATCAAGAAAATGGTTTTGCTCGCGCAACCGTAGCCGTTCTTCTTTGAGTTGCTCCATCATTTTGTTAAATACGGCAACAATCCGATCGGCCTCCGGTTCTCCTACTTTTGCTAAACGACTACTAAAATCTTGTTCCCGCAATAAATCCATACCATTGCCAATGGTATTTAACGACTTTATTATTTTATTGTAAAAGAAGATCAGATAACAAATTGTTAACAATATAACACCCTCTATTGTATAGAAAAGCCAAAGTTTAGAATGGGCACCTATGTAGGTGAGAACCCCCATTATTCCTAACAACAGAACAGCTAGTATAATAAATAATCCTTTTACACGCATTCGTTATTCGTTTACTTTAATATTAAACTTTTCAAGTCGGCGATATAAAGCAGCGCGACTAATTCCTAAAGCCGAAGCTACCTGGGTTAGGTTATTTTTATGCTTTTCGAGTGCTTTCAAAATGGTTTGTCGTTCGATTTCATCCAGGGTCATACCCGAGAAATCTACATTTTCATTCCCTTTTTCATCTCTGTAGATATGTTGTTGCTCGAAATCGGATGAATCTACCCGTGACTTACCACTCATCAGGATGGTTCTTTCAACCAGGTTTTTAAGTTCGCGAATATTACCGGAATAAGGTAGCCGTGATAAAAAGGTCATTGCATCCGAAGCGAACTCCACGGTGGGTAATCCATTCATTTTCGAGAGATTATCCGCAAAGTGACGTACCAGTAAAGGTATATCATCCCTACGCTCCCGCAGCGCAGGTAAATGAATGGTTATCAGGTTGATTCTGTAAAAGAGATCTTCACGGAAAGTATGTGCGGATACCATTTTGCGCAAATCCGCATTGGTGGCGCTTATTACTCTCACATCGGTTTTACGCGGACGGCTATCCCCCAGTACTTCAAATGTTTGATCTTGCAATACACGTAATAGCTTTACCTGACATGATAAATCCAGATCACCAATTTCATCCAGAAAGATAGAACCTTTATCCGCCAGTTCAAAGCGTCCGATTCTATCTGAAGAAGCATCCGTAAAAGCTCCTTTCTTATGGCCAAACATTTCACTTTCGAATAAACTTTGAGAGATTCCGCCAAGATTAACCTTTACAAAAGGATGCTTGGCGCGCTGACTGTTTATATGTATAGCCTCGGCTATTAATTCTTTTCCGGTACCACTTTCGCCGGTAATGAGTACCGAAGCATTGGTGGGTGCTATCCGTGCTACAGTATTCAAAACGTCATTTAATTCTTTAGATTTACCAATAATATTACCTCTTTTAAGTGCGGAGGTTTGTTCGGGAGTTTCTTTTTCGGATGTTGTTAGTTTTAATACTGTTTCAATACGTTGCAATAAAGCAGTATTATTCCAAGGCTTTGTTATAAAATCGAAAGCTCCTGACTGCATTCCCTGTACGGCAAGTTGTATGCTACCCCAGGCGGTCATTAATATTACCGGCACATCAGGATAGAATATCTTTACTTGTTTCAACAAGATCAGTCCTTCTTCTCCATTTGTAGATAAAGTAAAATTCATATCCATTAATATGAGATCGGGCTTTGTGGATCTTATTACTTCAATTGCTTCTTTTGGAGTTGAAACGGCTTGCCGCTCATAACCTGCTCTTTTCAACATAAATGTTAATGAAGAACGGATTGAGGGGTCATCGTCTATTATTAATATCATTTTGAATTATGATTATGAATGAAAAACAAATATAAGTAAATAATCAAGAAAGCAAATTATGAATTACTATGCAATGTGAATATTAGCCACAGATTAACAGATTACACAGATTTATAATCCGGATTAATTACTTCCTAATAACCTCTTCAAAGTCTACTTCCAGCTCACCGTTTCTCTCAAAATCCCACAAAGTAACGCTGCGAAGCTGATAATAATAATACCAATAAAGAAACATCTCTTCAATGTGTTTTTGCCGGGCTTCATCTTTAGAAGTCTGCGCATCGTTTAGGTCGAGTGTATTTATTTTCCCTATCAAGAATGTTTCTATGCTGGTTTTATATCTTTTCTGCGCTATTTGGTCTGCCTCATCGGCAATATTAAGCTGAGCCGCCTGATTATTAAATCTTTCTACCAAAAGGAAAATATCCTGATTAAAGTTGATTTGTTCCTGGCGTATACGAGACATTACCACTTCACGGTTACTCTCGGCTACCTTTACTTTGCCTCTGCGCTTTCCCCAATCCAGGATAGGGATGGATACCCCCACTTCAACCACCTGATTATCACGTAAGTTACGGTAAGAAGAAGCCAATGTTTTGTCTTGTCCGGTGTATCCAATGCTGGCATACAAATTAATTTCCCTTCTGTTTCCTTTTGCTATCGCCACATTATAATCGGCTTCCAGCTGGCGGCGGCGAATGTTTTGTGCAAATGCGTTTTTTCTCAGTGCTTTATCTAATACTTCGTTGTATTCCATATGTATATTTGGAGCAGATTCGGGCACAATGGGTTCCAGTATTTGATTTTCCGATAAGCCCAGAAACGCGCGAAGTTGAAACATATTTGCATTCAAATTACTTTCAGCCTCGGTTAATGCCGCTTGTGCTTTGAGGTTGGCCAATTTTAATTGAAGCAGTTCATTCTCCGAAATCTGTCCCATTTTTCTTTTTGCAACAGCAACCTCATAAAGCCTGTGAGCATTCTCTTTGTTCTGCATAGAAGTTTTAAGATTTTCTTTCGCAATAAGAAGATTAAAGAAATAATTGATGGTTCTCATGGTTACCTGCTCGGTAGCTGTAATAAATTTTGCTTTTGCTTCTTCGTATTTAACGGGTTCAATGCGTTTACTCCATTTAATGTTATTTACTCCAAAAACCGGCTGTGTAAGTTTTAGTCCTACCGGAATAGACATGAAAACCTCTTTTCCACCCGTTCCCAATTGCTTGATATAATCCAGCGACGATGATATTGAAAGTTTACCGCCGGTAAACCAAATATTCTGATCGATGGACAGTTCTCCTGAAAGCCCTAATGAATTATTCCTAACATATGTATAAGAACCGTCATCTTGTTGATAACGCGAATACGATTTGTTATAGTTAGGAATGGTTCCCGTAAAATTCATTTCGGGTAATAAATCGGCTCGGAAGGTACGGTATTCCCAATAAGAAGTTTTTAATTCGTTTAATGCCACCGCCGCATCTACTGATTGAACTCTGGCCAACGTGATGGCTTCTTGCAAAGTAATTTCGCGATCGTTCTGGCATATGGCAGGTATTGTAAAGACAGATGCTATTAATGCAACGAGTATATTCTTCTTTTTCATGTATCGTTATGTTTCAGTGTTTCAATGATGAAAAAGATAAGTCAAACGTTATGCCAAACAGATAACATGTTTATTATCTGAATATTAGCATTACATAAAGGTGTTCGATAATGAACAATCTGTTCGGTTTAGGCAATAGCTGTTGAGAGAACACCTCTATCGGTCTCAACCCTCAACAGATAGAGGTATTCTTACGGTAAAACAGGTACCTTTACCTTCTTCGGAAGTTACGTGGATTGTACCTTTCAGCCTCGAAATAATGGTTTGTGAGATGCTTAAACCCAATCCGGCTCCTTGTGTAAAGCTATCCACTTTATAAAAACGTTCGAATATTCGGGTTAGGTTTTCGGCAGAAATACCGGTTCCGGTATCTTTCACAAAAAATGTGGTGTAATTGGGCTCTTCTTCTGTATACCCGAAAGTAATCGTTCCTTTCGAGGTAAATTTAACGGCGTTGTTAATCAGGTTATTTAATACTTGTTTCAATCTCACCGAATCTGTTATTATGGTTCTTTCGCTATTTTCGGGAACAAACTGAATGAGTTCAACCCCTTCCGGCATAGATAATTTCTGAGAATCGTATATTTCCTGTATTACTAAAGGCAGATAATAGGACGACAATTGAAAATCCATACTTCCGGATTCAACTTTCGATAAATCGAGTACATCATTGATCAATGAAAGTAAAAGCTCACAGTTTTTATTTATAGTGGCAATAAACTCCTGTATTTCTGTTTCACTGAATATTTCGTATTCTTTCAACAAATCGGAGAAACCAACAATTGCATTTAATGGGGTACGTATTTCATGGCTCATGTTTGCCAGGAAAGCTGTTTTTAATTTATCTGCCTCTAAAGCACAGTCGCGGGCGGCTATGAGTTCTTCTTCTGTGCTCTTATAGCGTTGCACACTTTGACAAACGCCCAAAATACCATATGGTGAATCTACCGTTAAACCGGAAAGGATTGAAATACGAAACTCCCACCATTCATACTTTCCGGTGTTATTTCGTTGCCGAAAAGTTAAACGGGTATTGTGCTTTTTACCGGCCAGAACCTCTTCAAAGCCGATGGTAGTTTCTTCCAAATCATCGGGATGAATATATTGATTTATTTCTTTTCTTGATACAAGAGTTCTGCCCTTAAAACCCATATGGCTCATATAATTTGCCGGAAACACAAATGTATCTACTATCTTACTGTATTGCCAGGGGTAAATGGAGCTTTCTTCTACGGCAAGACTGAAGAAGTGCTTTTGCATAGATACTTCCGAAATATTTCGGAAGTTAAACGCTAAACCCGTTTGCTTATCTCCCTCATACAGAGGAACAATTTCTCCTGATACGGGGAAATAGTTCTTGCTATTTACGTCTTTTATAAAGCTATTCTCGGGAATGGCGAGACTCACCCCTTCTTTACTAACTTTCTTCAACATCGAAATCAGAATATCTTCTCCATTGTTAAAGAGCGCCATTAAAGATTTGGCTTCCTGTCCTTCAAAAGGACGTGAGTTTTCATTTACATCTTGTTGGATATTCAACATTTGCAACAACGACTTGTTTACAAAGTGTATTTTGAAATCCGTATCATATGTAATGAGGGCATCTTGCATGGAATGAAGAATGCGGTCGAATTCATTTCTTTGAACAATCAGATGATTTTGAACAAGTAGTTTTGTTTGCGCATGCATTCTTTTTCGGGCTTCACGGCGATATACCATGACAAGTCTTATCACAACAAAAACAAGTAACCCCAAAAGCGCCGTGTAGAATAACAATAATGAATTACCGTACTTATCGAAGAATGGCTCATTAATAATAATGCTGTTGGGTGGCAGGCTGTCTTTGCTTACTTTAAAGAATTGTAGTTGCTTAAAGTCGAATGTAAATTGATACGCGGTTGTATCTATTTTTATTTCGGATGGCCTCTTCTTTCCGGACAAGATTTCAGTGGCAATTCTTCCTGCATTTCGGGCATCTTTATACGAATCCGGCCCTATAGCACAGAATACTCCATTCTTTAATGCTGTTCCACTGATGGTGAAGGTGGGTGCTTTTGACACTTTTGAAATAGAGCTCATATATAACCCCCAATAAGGAATAACCATAAAACTCCATTTAGCAGAATCGGATATCTGTATATCGTATAAAATTTCTTTCAGGTAATTGTCATCTATATTGTAGCTTCTTAATATATAGTCTTCATTTTTACTGTTAAATCCTCTCCAATATTCATGAAAAGCATCAGAGCTTAAACGTCCTAAAGGTTTCTTTTCGCTTACCATTACCCCCACCTTTCGTTCGGGAAATACACGCTTTATTGTTTCAAGCATTACATCATATGGATGGGGGGCTATTGTTCCTGTAATGTTATTAAATTTGTCCATCAGTACGGCATTGGGGTATTCAACTCCAAAAAACACTACAGGAATTTGCGATGATAGCGGATCTTCACTTTTCAGCAAACTATACAATGCTTCATCGTGCGAAATGACAATCAAGTCTGTTCCGCGCTCGGCAGCTTTACGGCAAAATTCCCGCATTCTCTCTTCTTCTTTTCCCGAGGCATAATTACGGCTATCGAGATACTCTACCGTAATGTTTACAGATATAGAATTTTCCGCAAATCCTTTCTTTAATCCTTCCAGAGACTCTTTACTCCAGGTATCATTCGCAGTATATGATTGTACATAAAGAATATTGTAAACAGATCGCTCGGACGCGTTAATATCTACAAAAACAACTAAAAAGAGAAAGATCAACCATGTTCGGTTAATAAATATACACATCACTCCAAGATTAGATGGGCGCAAAGATAAATAAAATTCATGAATTATTTTAATTATTATAGGTTTCTTCGTTTCTATAATATTGATGAAACCATTTATAATCAATTAATAATTCCCAGTAAAAATCAATTTTATATTTCTTGTATTCTTCAGGAACTTCGGACCATCTTCTATACCCCAAAGCTTTTATTATGGATATCTGACGTTTAATCTCTGTATTTGATTTTAGCCAATCAAACAGTAACCTCTTCTCCCAAATACGACACCAAAGAAACCGTATTTCAATTAATCTCTCATGATTCAAATTTAAAAAATTGATTGTCTTTTTGTAATTTTCGTCATCAGGCACTCTCGAAAACATACGTCCATCCTTTTGATATCCTACTTTTAACATACAATTTTGCACCAACATCAGAGGAACTATTTTATTATTCAGCCGTTTATTATTGCAAAAACAACCGGTTTTACTGTTTTCATACGCAATTCCCATACAGGAGGCTGTTAAATTTACATGTGCTATAATATGAGGTTGCTTGTAAGGCTTGTTCGATGGAGGTAATGGTTTTGTTATAAAATCTTTTAGTAACTCGACTTTATTTGACAGAATATAAGAATATGATGTGTAACCATCTATTGCATCATTACATTTATATGGTATGATATGCTCAATAGTTATTTTTCTTTTTCGTATATTTCGCATGCAGTAACAACAATGTTGATATTGCTCATTTCTTAATATATTCTCAAATTTTTCCCGGTATTGACGCTTATTAAATCCATCATAATAGTCAAGCCCAATGTATTCTTGAAACTCTTCATTCCATGCTTCTACAAGAAAATCGTAAATAAGCGAATCTGCTTCTTTTTCATATAACTGTTTGTCGATGTATTTCATATGGAAAAGCCTGTCAATTATTGTTTTTAACCTGCCGGTTTATTTCATCAATTATTGTAGAATTAGATCCCGTTAATTTTTCAATTTTATTAAATACTGATTTAGCATCACTTTCATATCCCTGAATTTTAAGGACGATATAATCATCCATCAATTCTTTTAGTTTCGTGTTGCGAGAAGGAGTTTGCATAAAGTCACTCATGCTGGTATTGTAATCTACACCAAATATATCAGGTATTTTATAGGGTTCCGGTTGACCATAATCCATTCTTAAAATTGAATTTTCTGTTTTCCGGGTATTCAGATTTGAAATAACCAAAGCGGAATGGGTCGACAGTATAAATTGAATTTTAGGGAAAGTAAGTTGCAGGCGTTGTAATACATCTTGTTCCAAACTGGGATGAAGATGTAAGTCTATTTCATCTATAATAACAATTCCTTCAGGAGTTTTATCTTCATTAAGGATATAAGATCGGTATGCTATATCAAAGACAATGGAAAATAGCCGTTTATATCCGGCAGGCAATTGTTCAAACGGGATTTCGAATCCGTTTTTTAAACGTATTATGAGAATCCAGTTCTCACCTCGATATTCGGCGGTTAATGAATCAACTTGAAACATTGCATCTTCTGAACTCTCTTCGCTTTTAGAAAATTCTTTTAAATGTTTGTTGATAAAAGATATTTCTTTCTGAAACGCATTATATTCCGGAGAATCATTATTAAGCTGTCTGACAGTAAGATTTATGATTGAATTAAGAAAACGGGTTTGCCAAATTGTAGTGCAGGATGTTTCATCATTCCACTGATAATATCCGAAATTTCGTGGAATAGGATCTGATGAAGACAAAACTTTTTTAGCATTTTTGCTTATATTTGAATGAACATGTGGATAAGAATCAGAATAATAAGCCAACACAGGTAGTTTACTGTTTTCCTCGTATTTATCCATAAAAAGGCCATAAGCTTTTTTGTATTTAGACGGATGTGGCATTGAGTTAGAGGTAGAAGGCTTATGAATATCCCATTCCAGATGAGTATTATCTAAACTCGCGCTAGCATGAATGTTGACAAAGTTTTCATAAGTTCTTTCCTTATGATTAAAAAATATTTCATCTGTCGGAATATTTTCGACCTTCAAATCCGGATTTCCAGCCGATAATAAATTGATTCCTACATAACTATCGGTAGTGAATATAAAACTTAAGGCTTTATGCATGGCATGAATTAAGGATGTTTTTCCAGCACCGTTTTTTCCTATTAATACAGTTATATTGGGAGAAAATTCAACCTTATATTCTTTGAAACAGCGAAAGTTTTCTATAGTTATTTTATTCAGTTTCATTGGTAAATCTTTGGTTATAGAGGCAAATATACTACAAACATCTTTTTATTTGTGAAAGTTTCAGGGATTTATTCTCTTCCTCTTTTCTTTTTATTCATCATGCAGTGCCTCCGCCGGCGCTATCTTCATAGCCTGACGAGCCGGATACCAAATACCCAGAACAATCATTAACGCTATCAATACAAACGATGCGGCACAGGTTATTAAAAAGCGATCCCAGGTCCAGCCCACTAGCCATTTATTTACTAATTCGCTCATACCAAGCATATTGCTGATAAACATTGCGGGTATTGTGGCAATAATAAGCAACAATAAACCTTCATTAATGAGCATATTCCAGAGGGACTTCCGGGTAGAGCCTAGTGCCATACGCAATCCCATTTCTGCTCTACGGTGTTGAGTACGGAACCAAAATGTGCCGATAATGCCCAGAAATATGTTAACAAGCAGGAATGCCAGCATCCACATATCCATCTTTACCGAATTGTACGAACCCAGTTGAAAGTTATGACGGATATCAGCAAAAGATTCAACCTTCAGGATAAAGAGATTTCCGGCTTTCAGTTGAGTATCAGATAATTTCATGATGTATTCGGGAAAATCCTTCACCCCCGGCTTTACCCGTACACAAACCTCTAACCACCAAGCATCATCCCATTCTGCCAATGAGCTTTCCACCATTTCGAATGCCACATATTTGTCCTGATAATTAGGCCAGAAATCATCGTAGCGCACCTTTTTGGTAACGGCAGCCACCTGATATGTTCTGGTAGAATCATCGATATCCACCAAAACACGCTGCATCAATTTCCGGTCTCCTTTATAGCTTTTAGGAAGTAAATTTTCACTTACAATCACTTTATTATCTTTTAACGCATCCACCAAAGATATTCCTTCAGCCTCTTCGGCATTTTGATACCTGAATACCTTGAAAAAATCGGGTGTTACAGAACGCATCAACGTGTACAACGACAAGGTATCTGTAGTAAACCTGAATCCTGAATTACTGCCTGTATAGGGTCGTGAATTATGCGATACCGATACCGCTTCAACTTCGGGCAATCGGCGTATGCGGTTTATTATTTCAAGTAAATCTTCGCCACCTTTAGTAGTCTTCTGCTCGGGGTGAATAAACTCAGGGCTTTTACTTGTTTTGCTACTAAAGGATATCATATATGTATCGGTTATATCAAAGCCTACAGGTTCATAAAAAACCTTTGCGGTAACATAAGTCGTATCTACAATATACCATAGGAAGACGAAAACACACAACAATTCTGCCCAAAGCCAGATGTTACTTTTGCGTTCGTTCCATATTTGTTTTAATAAATTCTTAATCATATTTGAGCTTATAAACTTAACAACTAGCTATTCAAAGAATCAGTTATGTTTTTTCTTGATGTTCTCCATGCCGGAATTCCCGCGCTTAAAAGATTCAATACAAAACAAAAGAGAAAAGCCAAAAAGAAGACTGTAGGAGAGAGTAAGAATGTGGCACTTAGTTGGTTTTCGCCTTGTAAAGAAGAATTCCATGAAGATCCAAACAACATATCGGCCATAAAATAGACACCTATATAACTCAAGATAAGCCCGAAAATTCCACCCAGAATAGAATAAAGCATATTCTCGGATAAAATCTGAATCATCAATTCGTTGCGCGATGCTCCGAAGGCTTTCCGTAAACCAATTTCGGACAATCGTTTACGCATACGAGACAGCGTTAACCCGGATAAGTTTATAGCAGGAACTAATAATAACACAATTATAATTATAATATGCATACGAACAGCCTCTTTTACCCGTGGGTAATTATTTGCCGAAGTACGTAGTGATGCCACAAAGTAAGTATCCGGCTGATCTCTGAATAACATATCATGGTGCGGTAATGATTCGGAATATTTTTTCCGTAACATCTCCGATTCTTCCCGAATAGCCGGGAAATCAGCTTTCGAACGAGCCAGAATTACAACTCTTACATCACCCATAACACCATCTGCCCATGTATCTGTTAATGCGTTGGTTGAAGACATGGGTATCCAAACCTGCGCGTATGCCTTATCTGCCAACATAGATACATTTTTCACTACTCCACAAACAATATATTCAGTATGATTCAGAAGAATGGATCTGCCCACAGCATCCGTAGTACCAAATACTTCGCGGGCTACGGCTTCACTTATCACCGCTTTGGCTAGGCCGGATTCAAAATCAGCCAGATCATAAGGTTTACCGGTAACAAATGCAAACTCAAATATCTGCCAAAAAGCCTCATCTGTTTGTTGAACGTCACAGCTCATCTTTGGTCCGTTCTTTTCCGATGCTAACATCGTTTCTTTGTCCCTATATATGGTTACTGCTTCGGGTATGGTTAAATCTTTGAAGCATTCCTTGGCAGTTTGGTAAGATACGGGTCCATTGCTTTGCCAATTGGGATTATCGCGGCGCTGATACCCTGCCCATTGAAAAACGAGCGATCTTTCTCTGTTCACTTCCGGTGCAAACGATGCTGTTTGCGATCGGAACTTAATTACCACAACCATAATCATAGCTATGGAAAAGGCCGTACCGGCTATGGAAATAAAACTCAACAGTTTGTTTTCCTTAAGCAGGTAAAAGGCTTGTTTAAAGTATTGCGAAAACATAGGCTATTTCACTTGTCTACCGTCGAAGAAGCGAATGGTACGGCTTGTTTGCTTCGCCTGTTCTTCATTATGTGTTACCATAACGATAGTACGACCATCTTCTTTGTTCAACTTATGAAGTAATTCCATAACTTCTGCACCCATCTTAGAATCGAGATTACCGGTAGGCTCATCTGCCAGGAGAATCTGTGGGTTACCTACAATAGCGCGGGCAATGGCAACACGCTGGCACTGACCGCCGCTTAACTGTGTAGGGAAGTGACGCGTACGATGGCTCAACCCTACTCTTTCGAGCATTTCTTTTGCCAAACGTTTACGTTCGCCCGATGGGGTGCGGCGGTATAATAAAGGAAGTTCTACGTTATCGAGTACATTCAGAGAATTGATAAGATGGAAGGACTGAAATACAAAACCTAATGTTTCGTTGCGGAAAGCCGCCAGTTGTTTGTCTTTCATGTTGCTCACTTCGGTGCTGTTAATCTGCACTGTACCCGTACTTGGAGAATCGAGCAGGCCGATAATATTAAGCAAAGTTGATTTTCCACAACCTGATGGCCCCATAATGGAAAGAAACTCACCACGCTCTACATGCAGGTTAACGCTTTCGAGGGCCATCGTTTCGATTTCACTTGTACGATAGATTTTGGAAAGATTTGTTAAAGTTATCATAATTGCAAGTTTTAAAGTTTATGTTTTAAGTTGTTGTTTAGTTGACTGTTAATAGCTGACTGCCGATAGCTTTCATCGTTTGATCATATTATTTTACCTTCAACTTACTTTTATTCTTGTGCGATGTCATATCCGAGATTACCACTTTATCTCCCGGCTTTAATCCGCCGGTTACTTCTACATATTCAAAGTTCGAGTCGCCCAGTTGTACTTTCCTTTTCAGAATCTCGTTTTCGCCCTCCATTACCCACAGTTCGTATTCGCCGCGCCCCACGTAATAAGAAGCGTTTTTAATGCGCATCACATCCTCTTTTACCGCATTCATTACATACACATCGGTTTTAAGTCCCGAGCGTAAGCGGCGATTGCTATCATCTTCTAGCTGTACACTAAAGGATATTACACCGTTTTTGGATAGAGGAGTTACACTCGATATTATTCCATCCAGTTTCTCACTGCCTATCTTTACCACAGCCCTACCCCCTGCCGCTACCCTATCTCCATAAGCATCGGCAATTTCTCCATCAACTTTAAAATGACTTAAGTCGGAAATAATAGCCACCTGCGAGCCCTGCGCCACCTGTGCCCCTACCTGATTGTTTACATAAGTAAGGATAGCTTTGCGGGGCGAGCGAATCTGCGCATCATCGAGGGTGCGTTTCATTTCGGCCAGCGATTTGCGGAAGATATTAAAATCCAGTTCCTGCACCTTCATTTCGGCCTCGCGCACCTCTTTTTCGTTTTGATATTGTTGTTTCAATTGCTCCAGTTCAAGCTGCGCAACGTTAACGGCAAGGTCTGCCTGACGAACTTTATCGGTAGTGCCGGCTCCCAAGCTATCCAGGTATTGCTCGTTACGTAATTCCACCCTCATGCGACTAAGTTTCATATCCGAAACTTTAATTGCCATAGCCATATCATTGAGCTTAGTCATGCTGTTTACTTTGAGCTGTTCCAGTTTATAGGCCCGCATTTGTTCTTCGTCAAGAAGCTTCTTGTATTCTGTTTCGGTGCTTTGCAAATCCAGCTTCAAGATGGGTGTGCCAACATTTACAGAATCTCCACCTTTGCGATACACTTCAACAATACGGGTATTAATTGGAGAGTTAATGATTTCTTCGAAAGCCGGAACTACTCTTCCCGAAGCGCTTACACTTACTTCTATTGTACCCTGATCTACCGAAGATATAATCAGGTCTTTTTGTGGAACCCCTGCCCGCATAAGCGATATTAAAACACTGATTAAAACAATGGTTCCCACTCCTATAGCAGCATATTTGATAATCTTTTTGTTGCGCTCCTTTTGTCGAACTTCTTTTGGGATGACTCTGTCCATTTTATATTGCTTTTAGATTTCTCGGATACTTCCGCAAACAGACAATCAAAGGTTGTGCCAAAGATGTAAGTAGCTGATAAAGAATAGGTAAGTTAAATCATAAGGTGTTCGATTATGAACGGTTTGTTCAGAAATGAAGGAGATAATGATTCCAAAAAGGGCCATTAGGGTTATAAGGAGTAAAAGTGATTAAAATGCAGGGGGGGGGGTAAGGAAAAGGTATCTATCATGACCTTATATAAAAGATACAATTGCATCTGATGTCAGATATTGAATCTAGTAAACGAATAAATCTGCCCATTTTAGATTATTTTATGCCGGAAAGTTCTTCTTCCCTATGTTAATTACTTGTGAATTAAAAATATCTCATTACCTTTGCAGCAACAAATCCCGCTCGCTTCCCGTAAGATTAGCGTACCCAGCGAGACATTATTATTTATGGGAGTCAGATATACAAACAAAGCCATAACTACAGAACAGCAAATTGAGATTCTAAAAGAAAGAGGCTTGTTTATTGATGATATTGAGCAAGTTGTTAAGGTTCTTGACACCGTCAGTTATTTTCGACTTGCAGGTTATTGGCGGCATTTTGAAACTGATCACACTACACATCAATTCAGGGATGGCTGTCGCTTTGTTGATATTATAGACCTTTATTCCTTTGACAAACAACTTAGGGCTTTGCTCTTTACTGCCATCCAAGCGATTGAAATCGCTGTCCGTACAAAAATAATCAAGCACTTGAATTTGGAGCATTTTGGTTTATGAACAAAAACCATGCCACCAACGAGGCTCGCTTTGCTGCCAATTTAGCCGTTATCCACAAAGAGGTAGAACGCTCTCACGATGATTTTATTACTGAACATTTCCGCAAATATAGCGAACCCAACCTACCTCCTGTATGGAAAACATTAGAGGCTATTTCCATGGGAATACTTTCTAAACTCTATTCTAATTTTTCGGATGCCACAACAAAACATGCTGTAGCGAGAGAATTTGGCTTGAATCATCACAAATTTTTGAGAAGTTGGTTAGAGTGCCTTACTGTGCTCCGTAATTGTTGTGCTCATCATTCAAGATTATCGAACCGTGTCTTTCCGGTAAAGCCCAAGATGCCGGAACGTATGCCAAACATTTGGATTACTGATTTCTCATTCCGGGAACAAACTCTTTATCCACAATTATGCTGTGTTGTGTATTGGCTCAACTCCATTGTTCCTGAAAACACATTCATTACTGATTTCAAGCAACTTTTGATAGAATACCCATCTGTGAAAACTTATTTATTGGGCTTTCCTCGTAATTGGGAGCAAGAGCCTCTATGGAGGTAATAAATATCTATAAAAAATAATTCCCAAAAGACAATCAAAATCACAAATAGTGATGTTATGTTTACTTCGGGCTATATTCAAGGGCGGACACAAGGCCCACCCCTACACCATGCGGCATCGCATCGTTTTTTAAATTGCTTATAAATAACTAGATTTGTATTATTAAGTCTATATCTCAAGAGGACTTAAGAAAAAGGCATCTATCATGACCTTATATAAAAGATACAATTGCAGATGGTTTTGTTTCGTTGCAATTGCATCTGATGCCTTTTATGTTTGATTAGAAAACGTTGCGTTTGTGGTGATAACAACCACCCCCTAAAAAATGCAACGCGCTACCCCACCCAATGCAACGTGCTGTTTACCAAATGCAACGTGCTGTTTACTCCATTGCAACGTGCTAATAACAGAAAAGAAACTTGCTATTTAAAAATAGCAAATAATTGCCAATCGACACAAAATAAAAGCATATTTTTTTGGTAGATACAAATTTTGGCAATACATTTGTATTAAATCACAAACAAATAAATAAAGTAATTAATCCAATAAAACAATTATAATGAAAACTTATATCCCACTTGAAAGTGATATTCTTCTTAACGACCGCATGAACAAATTGCTCAACAAAATGGGCATGGAAGGGTATGGCATCTTCTTTACACTACTGGTAGAATTACGAAATCACGAAAATTATTGCATTAACAGCGAAACACTTAAAGTGATATGCAGAAAAAATGACATTAGCCAAACAGCAATGAATCAATTTCTATTCGATTTCGATCTTTTTACAATTGAATACATTTCGGAAGACACATTTATTGTGTCGAGCGAATATGTAAAAAGAGTAATGCAGAGCTATGACAATAAGATTGAAAAATGCAGGGCTGCCGGAAAAAAGAGCGCGGAAAGAAGGAAAACCGATAAAAATGAAGGTGCGTTGGAATCCGTTGCAACAACAGAAAAGAACAGAACAGAAAAGAAAAGAACAGAACAGAATAAAACAACAACAACAACAAATAAGGCAAAAAGCACTGATGTTGTTGTTGATGCTGCTGTTGTTGATGATGATGATGTTGATGATGATGTTAATGATATTGCTGTTAATGCGCCTGCTGTTAATGGCGTTGCTGCTAATGCGGCGGCGGCTGATGATGCTGTTGATGATGATGACATTACTTCGGGCAACAATGAGTGGAAGAAATACCTTGCCAGGGCGATTAAGGATAAATCGTGGCTTAAATGCCATGAGAAACATTCGGGATTAGGGGCTTTATTTAAGCAATATCAACCACAAATTATTGAATGGTTTACCGAGCATGCTATTACGCACGGCAAAGAACCCGAACTAACTTCGGTATCGAAAGTAAAGTGCTATTTTGCCAATTTTGTACGCAAGGATACTGCTACGGCCAAACGAATAACGGAAAGTATACAGGAATTGGAGCGCCAACGGATAGAGCTGAACCCGTATCGGTTTGAAACAATAGATGAGGCTACGGGAAAACGAATGGCGCAAGGGTTTCCAATCCCTTCGGAGGCTCCGCCACGGCCAAACAGGGAGGCTGTGTGGAGCTACGAAATGAAGAGGTGGATGTAGGCCGCCCGTATGTCCTATCTTATTCATAAGGCTCCGGATACGTAGTTCCCAGTTTATCAAACGGGTACGTTGTTGCTCCCGGCTGAAAATGATCGGTAAAATGACTGCCGTATTGTGCGGTACGCAATATGTACGAGATGAAGTTGGCAAGGAAACGATTGCGATTAGCAACATCTGTTGCTGCCGTTAAATCGGTAGTAAAATTGTTCCCTAAGATTTGGCCTTCGCCTATAAATACTATATTTTCTTTTGGATTGATACCAATAAGCACATTATCGGGATGGGTGGCTTCGGTGATTACAGGTACACCACCGGCTCCCTCGAAGGAGGCTCTTGTTATTGCCGAATGGGTAGCATCAATATAGCCAATGCCATTTATTGAAGCTACTGTTACCGTGCCGAACGGGCCATCTTGGGTTAAATACTTAATTATATTAGAGTCATTCGTATCTAATTTACGCGTATCGGTTTTGGGGGTTGTTGCTTCTGTATAAGGATCCGAATTAAAAGGAGTGTACTTGAATAATGTACTTGAAGGGGTATCTTGCGCGTAAACAGTAATTGCTTCTTTTTTACTGTTTCTCCAGGTATTTATGGTAGCAAAGGTGGCATCGCTCCAATAATTGACACCTGTACCCACAACTTTGGTTGAGCCTGCGTGAAGATAAACCACCTCGTTTGCAATAACAAGATCTTTAGGATTTGTGTTGGTAATTATTACATTGGCATAGCAATAATTAGATGAGGGGCCAAAAAAAGAAGCGTTCTTTATGTAGGTGCTATATCCTGCAAAATAAGCACTACCAATCATGCTATAGTCAATAGTTCCTACCATATTTGCTATAGATACATCATTGGGTATTAATGCCTCCTGTTTTGCATACACTTCCTTGTAAACGTTTGGTTCTTCTGTTAAATATATTTTCAGTTTCAATTTGGGCTCTACTCCTACCAGTGGGAAAAGTATTTTATCGAATCCTACTTTAAATGCCGAACTGTTTTGTCCTGAAATTACACCTCCCACAGTACTATATTTATTGCTTCCATCCCATAAATATCCTCTGTGATCTATATAGGCATATTTAGCAGCCGGAGCAACACCGTCATTCACCTCTGTTATTTCCGCTTTCCACGAAAAGCCTTCGGATATCGTTACATTAACATCTTTGGTTTCTCCTTTTTTAGAAAGAGTAACATCTGCTACGCTTAGTTTTACGGCATCCTGTAGAACCGGTACTGTTTTGCATTTACCGGGGTCTGATTGAACAGCCGCGAGACTATTTCCCGAATATATTTTTAATTCTACATCTGTTAAAGAATTGAGCGTAAAATTGCAATGCGGGTAGCTAGCATGGGGCGTACCCGCCAAAGTATTTCCTTTTGGCGATATACGAACGCCAGGTGTAATTGCAGTTGCTTCATTGTTTACAGTTAATTCGAATTTATCTTTGTCGGCTCCTACTAATTCCGCTCCCCACTCAAAGAAATTATCATTTACATCTTTACCCGGATCTACGGCAAATTCGTATGCATCGCCTGCAACAGCATTGGGTATTGTGCTTGGGGCTCCATTGGCCTTGAACCTTATATGGGTGAGCGTTCCTAAATCAATAGATATATCCGATGAAGGCGATTGCTTGAGCATAACCACACGACTATACCCCGGTACATCTTTCAATGAAATAAGCACAAAGCCTGTTTTTATATCTTCTGTCGGATTATCTTTGGCTATGTATAATTTAAGTACATCGCCCGATATACCGGAAGTTTCATCCTGGCTGCTATCTTTATCAAAAGAGAAACCACTTTGGGCCGTATTGAATATTTTAGCCTCCCAATCTCTGGAGCTCGTTATGGTAATTTCTCCTGTAAACTTTGTGTTTCGAGAAGCAGGGAAACCACTTATCAGGGTTTTATCCGGTTTAAGGAAATGCAATTCTTTGAGCTCCTGTATTACCTGAACCGTACCCTTAAGGCCGCCAAAGCTAACATCTAGCGTGCCTTCTCTGTTCTTAAGAGCCCCAAGATCATTGGCAACTACAGTAAGCTGATTGCCCGATAACGATGCGTTAAATCCACCCGGAAGATGGGGTGCAATATTCAGTGTTCCTTCTCCCTGCGTAAATAGGGTATATTGCCGAGTGCCACCTTCTTGCGCAAATCTTATTATTTTAGAAGGCACTGCCAGTGTATTATTACCATCGGTAAGTATAAGTCCCTCATTATCAAGCGTCCAGTTATTAATATCAATACTTAGGTTAGGCTCTATTTTAGCGTTATATGCCTCTCCTTCGTTTGCTTTACCCTCGGCGAGTACCGAACGTATGGTTAACTGATATACATAATTCCTTTTCAGGCTTTGTCCTGATTCTTCCGGATTAATATTTACACGATAATAGTGCGTTGTACCCTCTTTCCTTAAACCCACAATTAAACAGGTAGTGGTATTATCGCCAAACTCAACACTCGAGGTATAATTTTCGAACGCGTACAACCCCTCTATTTTTCGGGCGTTTGTAGCGTTTTCCAGTCCGTAAAAGCGTACAGGATTTACAGCTGTTTCTTGCGATGCATTACCGGCAGATAACCACAACGGCGTTTTTAACGCGTTATTCCATACCGATACCGAAGCGATTTCGTAGTCATCGTCCAACAGCTGAACATCAAACCTGGAAAGTGCGCGAGTAAGTTTCAGCGTTATAAGCTGCTCGCCATCTATTTTCTCGGCGCTACCGCTCATCATAATATTATCCCTTTTTATTGCCTGATCGGCAAATCCGGTTGCTACACTTTTTGCAAACACATGGGTATTCTTTATAACCTCCTCTTCGGTAGTGGCCGGTGTAAGACCGGCAAAAAAGTCATCTACCGATGTAGCCGCGAACTCCGAAGAATTTATATAGTACCCGTTTATGTTTGCAAAAGCCAAAACAGTGTAATTACCGGAATTTATTTTATTGTATTCGAGCCTGAAATTGCTATTCAGCGTTATTGGTTCGTTTATCGCATGATAACCGGTAAAGGTTGCCGAACCATTCGCCCTTTTTTTGAAGAACAATAAATGGAGATCATTCACCCGGCTTTCTTCCTCCAAATCTTCAATAACAATGGAACGAACATCTTCGTGAAGCCCCGAACCAATCCGGTTTACTTCAACCTGCAAGCGCAGCTCTGGCGGGTTCGGTACAGATGAATTTTCACGCTCATCCCGGCACGATGTAAATGTTAACAACAGCAATGTTGTTACGCATAAAAATAGATTTTTCATTCTTCTTATTTCTTATTTCTTACTTCTTACTTCTCACTTCTTACTTTTTAAACACCCCGTTATACCGGTCGTTATCCGAGAATATTTCGGTAAACGCGCTTCCATTTATCGCGGCATTCAATACATAGCTTAGCAAGTTTCCAAGGAATCTATCCTTATCGCCGGTTATTTTTATGTTATAGCCGGTATCAAACACTTGCTCTTCGCCAATGAAAACCAAACGATTTTTGGGGTCGATAACCAATATAGCCTTACCTTCGCCATTTATAATAACCGGTATACCTGTTGAATAGTTTTCAAGGCTTACACATGTAGCATCCATTGTAAAACTCAATGAACCCGGATTATTTACTACGCCAAACGGACCATCGTTTAACAAATAATTCATTATATTCTTAGCCAACACATCTCCACCGGTTAACAACGCGGTATTTATTCGAGCCGGCGCAGTATATAGCCTGCCGGCAGGTGTGTACCCCAATAGGGTTAATGTAGAATTGGGGTCGGTAAACTGTTTACCCTTAACACTAGATGTGTACACCACCACACCATCATTGGCAAGCCTCCAGTTCTCTACACTTGTATATCTATCTGCGTCATAATCATTAGGACTACCGCCCGCGTGCAAATACCTGTATTGAGATGAAATCGTTCCGGGGCTGGCATTTCTGTCTACCTCGGTTACAGAAACAGTTGGAAGATTAACCGTACCACCCGGCCCAAAAAGCGTTGAAGCCCTAAGAAAGTTGTTGTATCCTGTAAAGTAACTAACACTTCCCCCCAACGAACCATAGTAATAATGGCGAACATCCATCACCTTTAATTCGGTTGGTTTAAAGGGCAATTGAACCACCTCTATTGTTTGGCTAATGCCTGGTACTCCGCTAATGGAAACCTTTATCTTAATCTTTGGCGTAAGATTAGCCAACGGGAAATACAACTCATCAAATCCTACTTTAAATGTACCATTTGCCGCTTGATTCGTTAATTTAACCCCTTTCGCTCCATTTGTTGAAGCCTCTATCCAGGCTTCGTGCGGACAGGCAGATGACCCTGATTCCCAGTTCTCAATAATCTCCGCATCCCATGGCAAATTAGACGAGTTAACATTTACAGTTACGGTTCCTCCATTTGCCGCTACCCCACCACTTGGGCTAGCCGATATAACTGCCGCCTGTTGTATAACAGGAAGATTTATCGTATTATCATCATCACCGGTAATCTTAATGGTAGAAGTTAGGGCGGCAGCAGTAAGATTCTTTTCCTTAACTTTTACAGTAAACTTTGTATCCGTAATTTTATCTACCACAAATGCGCCGGTATCTCCACCGCTCAACCCAACACTCCAACTCGCCCCCCCCGAGGTTACTGTAAACTCGTATAAGTTGCCGATAGCCATATCCGTATTAACCGGTGTTTCATCGGCAAAGAACCTCACATCAAACACTGCCGGCAATACCTGTAAGCCCGAAACAACTTTCTGCACCAAAGGAATGGCAATAGAGTAATTATCAGGGTCTTCAACCAAAGAAACAATTATAAACCCGCTGCGTTCGCTATTGCCATCAGGGTTATCTCCCGTTGTGTACACCTGAAAGCTTTCTCCCATTAAATTAGTTTTCGAATCTAGTTTTGTAGCTACTTCTCCATCGGGTTTAAAAGAAAAGCCCGGGTTTACCGATACTGCATCTACATTGAATATTTCGGCTATCCAAGGCTCCGAAGCCGTTACCACGATTGGCCCCTCGGCCATTCCGCTAGGCCCTTCGGGGGCAAATTTATCGATTTTCGTTCTGTCTAAACGAAGCATCTTTTCATTCATCGGTTGTTGAACAATCGTAATATTGCCCCGCAAGCCGGCAAAGGAAACCTCGATACTGCCACGGCGCATATCCTTTCCTGTTGGGAGCCTGGTGGCGGTAACCTTCAACATGTTTCCTTCCATCACAGTTGTAAATCCGGGTGTTATGCCATCTTCTTCAAAAGGCAAATCAAACCTGGTTATTTCAAGAACACCGGTACCCGCGGTATATAGCGAATATTCGCGTACATCCCCCGCAGGATCGAGGTTGACGCGCTTCACGGTTAAGCCCAGGGCATTTGTGCCATCGGTTAATATCATTCCGTTATCATCGAGATTCCAATTATTTACACTAATCAGCAATTGGTTCCGGTTCTGCGTCCAGGCTTCGTACTCTGTACTGCTCCCCTCTCCTGTTACACTATTAATGATTATTTGATACGAACTATTGCGTTTAAGTTTCTGTGCTATATCCGTTTGATGTATGTTTACACGGTAATAGCGTACTTTATCCTGATTGGGATTTGTTTTCAATCCGATAATTAAACAAGTTGTTTCTTTATCATTGGCTTCGGGCTCCGCAACCACATTTTCGAAAGCATACAGCTTTCCTTTCACCTCTTCTCCGGTAATACCCTCTACTCCATAAAAGCGTTGCATCCGTTTATATTGCATAGGAGCCCCTTTCCACACGGTGGCTTCGGTTGCCGCTCCCCAAACAGACACACTTGTTAGTGTATGCGTGGTGGCCTCATTGCGAACATCGAAGCGAGAAACGCCCCGTTTCAATTTAATGGTGGTAGTGGTTTGGTGGGCTGCTTTAACAACACGGGCACTCATAAAAAGATTGTTCGAGGCTATGGCATGACTATTGTCTTCCTCATCCGTTCCGGCTCCCGTTACTTCGGCCCTCATTTTCTGCAATGCGCTATTTTCGGTATGGCTCGAAAATTCCGCAAGGAAATCTGTAATATTATCTATATACCCATCGTTGTTGCCCCATAATATCCCTTCGCTGCCGGATGAAGTTTCTTCAAGATTGGCAAAAGCCAGAATAACATAATCCTTGGCATTGGTAACACCCTCTCCGTTATCAAGAGCGGCCGGTACGGCTATAGTCGCGTTCATTTTAAGATTCTCCGTATTCACCTTATAATGACCGATAAACGCACCGTTACCATTGTTATCCTTCTCGAAGAAAGCAAGATACAAGGAATTAATATCCCCTTCTCCTTCTTCGGGAGCAACGCCACGGGTCTTTATTCCCGTTTCCAACTCATCTACAATTATATTTACATTGAAACCTTTGTTTGCATCGTGCCTGTAAGTTTCTTCGCGCTGACACGAAGCAAAAGCCAACAGCACGCATAAGGCATAAAATAATATATTTTTCATTATCGTTTGTTTTTCGGTTTACAAATCTGTTGGGATATCACCCCCGTTGTTCCAATCGTCTTCATGCTGATTTAATTGATGAACGGCAACCTTAAACGTTAGATTTCTATAGCTGATAACCACTACATCGTGATTTTGAGAATCGGTGGCAGAATAGGCTCCCTTGGCTTTTACTTCCATAACCACAGTGTCACTATCCGGCTTTAGCGCTACCCCGAAACGATTGTTCTCGATGCCATCGGCTGTATCAACTTGCGGCCCGTTGCCGGTTGTTTCGAAGTTTATTTTAAACGTATCGTTCTCTTCGCCTTTATAAGTAAGCAAAACCTCATCTGTTGCCCCGATGTTCCTTTCGAGATAGGCTGTCTTTTTATCGATCGATACATAGTAGGGGCCGCTCACTCCTACTTCCACATCCGCCAAATCCCAGTTAACTACATCTACATTTAGATGTATGGGAGCGCCCTCGGCAGCTTCGGTTATGGTTTCGTATCCGGGACCATATACCGCGTTTACCTCTAAAACATATTTATTATTCCTTATTACAGGGCGAAAATTATTGGTTTCATCTACCAGGAATACGGGGTAGAACGATGGTTTCTTTGCCCCTGTAACCGCAGCCTGATCGTAATACCCCTCCACAATTACCCGTGTACATTTATTACCATTTCCCGGGTGATTGGTGAGTGTATTATTATCGTACATAAACAACTGACTTGTAACGGCATTATACGTTACCACCGGCGAGGTACTTGTTTGAGTTTCCGCAATACGAACGGCAGTTAATGTGTTTAATGCTGTTGCCATACCCACCGGTGTTTGGTATTGCTGCGGTGTTGTTCCTGTTTCCTTAATGGGGGTTATATATCCTTTGTTGGCTGCATTGTAAATATGCACTTTGGTTAATTCCAGTTTGCTTGTGGCGGTATTTTTCTCCATCAGTACATCTACCGATGCTACAGAACGTAAAAGTTGCACGGTGCCCCAGTTGGCAATACCGGTAGAGACAAGTGCTTTTCCCGGTATTATATCGCTGGCCATGGGCAAGGGTCGGAAGTTCTCCGGATGGCTTAAGCGCTGCGGATTGTTATCTACCAACGCCCGCCGAAAGTCTTCCCAATATTGTGGAGAAGAATCGAGCACCTCTTGAAGTGCCGTGTTCGGGCAATTTGCCAACAAAGCAATATCAACTGTGGGATATTCTGTAGGCACAATAGCCCGATACGCGCCGTTAACACCGGGATACGCGGAACGAACATATGCGAACTTCTTCGTTCCGGCATCAAACGCTACTATATTGAGGGTTAAAATTTGTTTCTCTTCATTTGTCCCCGCAGCAGCAGGATAGGGTACGGCAGCAGCCCGTGTTCCCGATCCGGTTTGCACGATTCTCAATTCTACCTCACGCTCGGTAGCACTTTCCGAACCATTGCCTTCTGCTTTATCACTGCAAGAAAATCCCAGCAATGACGCGGCTAATAAAAGGACATAAATCTTTCTCATAATGATACTAATTAGATTCCGCCGGGGTTATGTATTACCTCCCAGTCGTTTATTTTAACTAATGTTATCGCTCCGAAGCTATCTCTTTTGTAGGTTAACGTATATTCATCCCACCTGTCGAGGTCCTCATTTGTTTTAATTTCCGGATGTTTCATAAGTTCGGCTACTAAAGGTTGGGTATTCGTTACCCCCTCTTCGCCGTTCCACCCCAGCGTAAGTTCTAAATCATCCTCTTCAAACAAACGCATCACAGTAAAATCTGCCTGTGTGGCATTGCCACCAGGCGAATATTTGGGTCTATATTTTAGTAACGTTGAGTTCGCTACCGGTTTATTCTCTATGTTGTAACAACCATTGCATCCGGATATCATGGCATACTTCTGCCCGCTTCTTGCCGCGGGAAAATCATCTTGCATGATAACATGAATGATGTTTGTATTTTTAATTAATGCTACTGTACTTTTTTCTTTTTGCCGATCTATAACTTCGATAGTAGCAGCGCCATGAAACAAAGGGTTGTGGTGATGGGTCACTTCACCGCCTTCGGCACACAACAAATCAAGCCGAAAGTTTGAAAAAGATTCCGACCTCCTCCAATCAAAGTTATTGTTATCCAGGTTACCCCATGTTATTACACGATAGTTTCCCGGTGGCAAATCCAGGTACAAACTATTGTTATCGGTTAACGCATTAGTAGAAACTTCTTTTTTGAGAACACGCTTTCCCTGCTCATTGTATAAGAATAAGGTAACATCTTCAACTTGTTGATCGAACAGATCTATATTTCGTGTATTCAGGGTGTAGGTAAATCGCAATTCTACTCCTGTTAAACAATCAGGATCATCATAAATACATCCACAAAGCAGGAACAAAGAGGCGACCAGCACACACACATTGCCGCGATTTTTATTTTCAGAGATCATCATGGGTTGCGATAATAGAGTGAACAATTGAGTGGGAATTGCTCCCCACCCAATTGATGATAATGAAAAAATAAAAAATAAAACTATTGAATACTACCGCTTTGGTTAATTACATTCCATGGAAGCACTTCGATGGTGCCTTCTACCCATGCAATTACTCCCAAGGGGGTTTCGGGATTGGGAATTACACCAAAAGGAGTGTTGGCGCCCAAATTGTTTACAGATGTTATGGTTACTCCATAATAACTATTACGGGCAGTTGTGTGTTTAGCAATATCGTTAGTGGCGGCATCATTTCTCAAAAAGAATGGATAATATGTTATACCATTGTTATATTCAACAGACAGTGTATAGTTGTAGCCATCATCGAGTAGAGTTGTTAATTCTTCAAGAACACTTGCTGTGGGCTGTTGATTATAAAACCTCCTTTTATGAACAGGAAAGTCGGGGTCTTCAGCGGTAAACGCGCACCAAAAGGTTGTTCCCGCCGGGATTCCCTGCCCCAAAGGAGCGCCGGTTTGTCCATCGTAACAATACTCTGCTTTAGGAGTGAAAAGTCCTTTCAGAAGTATAAAAGATGAGTTACCCTCTTTCGGTACTTGGTTACTGTTTTCAATCATATAAATAGCGTTAGCCTCAACGCCATCGGCATCTACCCAGCCATCGGTCATCGTAAAATCATCTACCAGCTTAGGAAAGTACTTATTTGTAACTACCGAAGCATCCTTAAAATAAGGCGTTTGCAACTGTCCGCCCACATAATTAGGCAACTGGTACATTGCTTTAGGATTGTTAGCTCCCTGGTATTGTACCTGGCTTAATGCACCGGTAATGGGTTGATCGGTTTCCGGATCTGCTATTTCGAATTTAGCATTCACCTTGGCCATAGCACGCCCCACCGGCAATACAACCGGGTTCTTAGTACCCGCCTGAGACTCTACTGCCTCTACCAAATCTATGCGAACCGGTTCTCCAAGAGAACTCATTAAGAAGCCGAATTCGGTTCCGTTTATTTCTTCTAAAGAAGCTAAATTCATCTCGTTTACTGCCTGCACTGTTGCAGCTTCCAGTGGGGTGTTTGCAGCAATAGCCGGTACCTTAGGGCTATTAACCAGGGCATAGAAATAATGAGTACCTGTGGTTAACTCTACCGTTTGTGTATCCGCGCCCTTGGGGAAGTTAACTTGTTTAACGAGTTTTTTTTCCGAGTTAAATACGTAAAGCGTAGCGGTTTTAATTTCAGATTCTTCGGGTGTTGCTCCGGGCTTGGCATCCGCATCCCTTGTAGCATTACTTTTCTGCATTAGTGTAATCTTTGCTACCGTAGAATTACCATTAGGAACGATTCCGGAATTATCCGTATCCGAATCGTTTGAACAGCTTGTAAAGCCGGCCATAAGAACGGCACAAGCTATTGCAACACACTTAAGGTTCATTTTAATCTCCATTTTATCAAATAGTTTAAATAAATATTTCTGTCAATAACGCAACTAATACTACTTTGTTCATGACAAAACAGAAATAAAGGGTATAAAGGTAATGGAGGTAATAAAGCCGCATGGTGTAGGGGCGGGCCTTGTGTCCGCCTTTGAATAATGTGTTCGCCCCTTGCATAAGGCAACAAAAAAATGCGGGCCAAATTAATGGCCCGCATCGTTAGCAGGATATTGAGGTAGATCAGGGATTTAAGATCAATGAAATGAAATTAAGGCTGTAGCATCGGATCGGGATTAGTTGCACCCATTTCCGCAAATGGATAGGTAGTAGCCCCCGGCTGAAAATGATCTGTAAAATGACTACCATATTGTGCTGTACGCAATATATACGATATGAAATTCTTCAGGAATTTTTCATTCTCTACAGCACCACTGTAACCATCAAAACCTACAATATCGAATATTTGGGGTTCACCTAAGAAAATAAAGTTATCGGTTGGATTTATTCCTAAAACCACACGGTTCGTATCGTAGTATTCGGTAATAAGGGTTATTCCTCCGGCTTTTTCGAAAGAGTCTCTGGATATATTAGAATGTATGAGATCAATTGTACCCATTTTAGAGCTGACAGTATTTATATCGGCTGTTCCAAACGGCCCATCGGAAAAGAGGTATTTACCCAGATTTGTGTTCGTAGCCATATCGGTATTCCACTTCTTAGTTGTCGTTCTGTCTACTACTTCACTGTAAGGCGAACCATTAAAAGGATAATTTGAGAAAATCTTTGTTTTGTCCGTCGAACCGGTATAAGCATCGTGTACATATACCGCAACTGTTTCTTTGTTATTCTCTCTGTAGTTTTTAATGCTTTCATATTGTTCGGATTCCCATGACGTCTTATTACTTCCTAAATGCAAATAATTAATTTTATTGTTCTGCAAATTAGTTGCTGTTGGCATTTCTCCTGTAATATGAATATCCGCATAGCAGTTTGAACCCAAGGTTGTAAACGATTTAGTTATACAGTTGGTATATGCTTTAAACCAATTTCCACCAATGGCACCACGATTACCGTTAGGCGCTGGCTCTATATTATTAAGAATCTTAATTTTTTTAGGAACCAGTTTTTGCTGTCGCACTAAAATCGTTCCCGCTTTTTCATTATTATGAGTAGTGTAAATTACCAATGATAAAGTTGGTTCCACACCTACCAAAGGGAAAAGTATTTTAGGGAAACCTACTATTATGGTGGCTTTTCCGGTACCTGTTACACTAGCATTTAAAGCGGTAATTTTGCTCTGCCCATCAACAAGGTAACCCTGGTGAATCATTTTCGCATATTTCGCAGGCCACTGTGCTTCATTGGTTCCGTTATCTTCGGTGTTTATACCTTCAATTTTCACTTCCCAACTAATTCCATCCGGAAGATCAATCAATACATCCCTTTCTTCACCATCGTTAGATAAAGTTTCGGTTATATCAATAAGCTCTTTTATGGATGCTTCTTGCCAAACAGCGACTGTTTTAGTTTTACTGGTATTCGGATCGTTACCCGGATAAACCCTCAAAGTAACATCTTCAATGCGACTGGAACTTGAATTGAAATAAGGATATACAGGACGAACCATTACCATTTCGCTGCCCGATTGTTTTTTAAGTTTTATTTCAAATTTACCTTTGTTTGCTCCTATCAAATCAGCTCCCCAGTTGGTACTTACCTGTCCGTTTTCATCTTTTGGAGGAGTTACATGAACCTGGAAGTAATCTCCGGGATGCGAAGTTTTATTTCGTACCTTTCCATCCGCTTCAAAAACAATATCATCAAAGCCGGTTCCTAAATCTATTTGAATATCTTGAGTAGCCTTTTGCTTTAGCATTACTACCCGGTTAAATTCGGGAAAATCCTTCAAAGAAATTAAAACAAAGCCGGTTAAAACTCTATTGTATGGGTTTTCATCTTTGGCATAAATATTTATGTTTGTACCCGATACTCCCTCAGTTGAAACATCACTTACACCCGGAGTAAAGGTAAAACTACTGCCTCCTGTATTATAGATTTGAGCTTTCCATTTTCCGGAACTTATTACATTAATATCTTCGGTAAAAGAAGTGCTTCCACCAGCCGGATAGTTATTAACCAATGTTTTATCTACCCGTACAAATTCTGTTTCCTGTAGTTCTTGTATAACAGAAATAGTAGCTTTAAGTCCGGCATAATTTAAAGTAATGGTTCCTTCTCTTTTTGCAAGATCACCCAAATCGTCAGCTTTCACAGTAAGTTGGTTTTGCGAAAGAACAGCAGAAAACCCATTGGGCAAATTAGCCGACATGGTTAAAGTGCCCTCGCCCACTGTAAATACATCGTCTACGCGTTCGCCACCTTCTTTGGCAAATCTTATCGTTTTAGAAGGTATAGCCAGTGTGTTCTTACCATCGGTAACAATAATACCTTCATCGTCTATTTTCCAGTTATTAATGTCATAATCCAAATTAGGTTCGGTAGCAAGCTCATAGGCTTCATCAGGTGTGGATTTACCCTCACCCAAAACAGCATTTATAGAGACTTTGTACACAAAGTTTCTCTTCAAACTCTGGCTCGATCCCTTCGGATTAATATTAATACGGTAATACGTTGCATTATCGGAACTTCCATTAGCACGAATACCCACCACAAGACAAGTCGTGTTTTTGTCTCCCAGTTTAGGATTAGCATTGAAATTCTCGAATGCATAGTATTTGCCTTCAACTTTTGTTGTTGTGGTAGCTTCTTCAGCACTATAGAACTCTCCCGAATTGATTTCGGGTTTCTTGTTCGCGTTGCCGGATGACAACCACATAGGGGTACTACGAGCATTATTATAGATAAATATCTTTTCGAACTCGTGCGAATTTCCTTTCAACTCCAAATCAAACCGACAAACCGCACGGGTAAGTTTCAAACTTATCAATGGGTTATCGTTCAATTTCTCAGCACGGCCACTCATAAACAATTTGTTTGCCTTAATAGCCTCCGGGGCAGCCTTAATAAAGAGATCGGTAGCATTAACTACATCTTCTATAGAGTTATTGGATGATATAGAGTTCAGGAAGTTTGTAAAACTACCCGATGCCGAATTTACGTTAAAATCATCTGTATTGGCAAAAGCCAGTACCGAATAATTTCCCGAATTAGCATTCTTGTAATTCAATGTTATCTTTGTGTTCTCCTGAATAGCGCCTGTTACTTTATAATGGCCATCAAAGTTGGTGGTTCCATCATTTGCCTTTTTAAAAAAGAGCAAATGCAAGTCGTTTATCACTGATTCCCCCTGCACAGGATCCACAATCACGGCACGGGTTTCGGTTTCAAGTCCGGCACCCATCCTATCCAGCTCCACTGTCAAAGCCAAATCTTTCAGGTTTATGCCCGGGTAGTCTTCTATATCCGCCTGACATGATGTAAGCATCAATACCGCACCTGCTATTGTATATAAAATATTTCTTTTCATTATCTGTTTTTCTTTCATTTAAAAGTCCAGAATCGATTAAATCAGGGAGCAGGAATAAAACCCTTCCCTACTCCCATGATCTTTCACAACAATTATCGACCGAGAAATGCATTATAAGCAGCATCACTTTCGAAGATTTCCGTAAATCCTCTACCGCTCATCGCAGCGTTTAATACATAGCTTAATAAGTTTCCTAAGAATCTGTCTTTATCACTTCTAACAGAAGTACTATAACCAACATCAAACATTTGGTCTTCGCCCCAATACACTATTTTATTTTCCGGATCGATTAACAACATGGCATGGCCATTTTTATTAACGAGTACAGGAATAGAGGTTTGGGGATAAGAATAAACGTATAAACTGTTTGCATCCGCGCTGAACGTTATGCTACCCGGGTTATTGACTCTTCCAAATGGTCCATCGTATAACAAGTAATTCATAAGGTTCTTAGCCAATGTAGTTCCACTATTCAATAAATTCATATTAACAGTAATAGGCATAGTAGTACACTTTTCGGCTTTATAGTTAAGTTTTGCCAAAGTAGAGTTACTATAATTAAATAGTTTACCTGTTGACTGGCATGCGAACACAACTATTCCATCGTTACTCAATCTCCAGTCTTCAATCGCGTCAAAGTAGCTATCCGGATAAGAATGAGGCTGCCCGCCCGCGTGTACATAGTTATATTCGGGAGATATAGAAGATATAGGCTTGCCAAGCGGATTATCGGTAACCGAGATGGTTGGGAAATTCACCCTTCCGGTAGGTCCGAACAATGAAGATGAGCGAAGGAAGTTATTGTAACCGTTGAGGTACGAACAAGCTCCGCCTAAAGATCCCCAAGAATAATGTCGGACATCTAATACGCGCAATACAGCCGGTTTAAGCGGTAACTGAGTTACCTCAATTGTTTGCTTAATAGCAGGTATATCATGGAGAGATATTTCTACCGTTACTCTGGGTATTCTATTTGTTAACGCACTGTGCAAAGCGGGGAAAGCCACTTTGAAGGAACCGTTCTCCGGCTGGTTTGTTAAACTAGAACCTCTATTTACACCATCGGCAGATTCTAACCATGCTTCGTGCGGATAAGTTGCCGATCCGGAATTCCAGTTTATTTCGATACGAGCATCCCATTTCAGATTAGATGAGCCCACCTTTACATTTACCGATCCGCCATCGGATGGAATTTGTCCACTATAATTTACGGTTAGAACAGCAGCTTCCTGGTAAACCGAAATCTCTTTTGTTGCAGTGCCCGAAGTAACTGTAATCGTAGCTGACAGGCGATTATTGGCACTGTTTATATCGTTTGCCCGAACAGTAAATACTTTGTCAGAAACTTTGTCAACAACAAAGCCGGTGCTATTCGCACCCGAAATTGCCACTGCGGTTATATCCGTATTACTTGTAAACCGGTAAAGGTTTCCGGTAGCAATAGAAGTATTCATAGGCGTTTTATCAGCATAAAATCCTATGGAAGCTACTTCGGGTGATAGCTGGAAGTCTGTTCTCTTATTCTGAACAAAAGGAATAGCCACACAATAATTATCAGGATCTTCTACCAAAGAAATCATCACGAATCCGCTACGCTCGTAAGTATAAGGATTTGTTCCGGTGGTATATATCTGGAATTTATCACCGTATGGATTGCTCAATGAACTTAACGTGGTTACCGCATCTCCACTTTGTTGGAAAGAGAAACCGGGATTACCCGGATAAACATCATCCGTATTAATTATTTCGGCTATCCATGGCCCGGATGCTGTTACTGTAATCGCACCGGTTGATATTCCGGTACGTCCGCCAGAGCTGAAATTCGGCACTGAAGTTTTATCAGCGTAAAGGAATTTATCAATATTGGGCTGCTGAATCATATCAACAGTTCCACGTAATCCGGCAAATGATAATTCAATACTACCACGGCGAGTGCTTTCGGTAGTAGGCAATTTGGTGGCTGTAACCCGCAATGTGCTACCATCAATAACGGCTGTAAATGCAGGTGTAAGGCCATTCGCCTCAACCGGTAAATCGGATTTGGTAATTTCCAAGACGCCATTTCCTACTGTATGAATAGCATATTCGCGTGTTTCACCCAGAGGGTCAAATTGAATACGTCGAGCCGGGATACCTAATGTATTGGTACCATCTGTAATAATCATTCCGTTTTCATCCAGGTTCCAGTTATTTACATTAACGATTAATTCGTTTTTGTTCTTTAACCAGGCTTCATGTTCCGATTCGCTTCCGCTACCGGTTACACTACTAATATCGATTCGGTAAGTACGGTTGCGCTTTAAATCTTGCGAAATACCCTTTTGGTGCAGGTTAACACGGTAATAGTGTATTTCATCCGTGGACGAACCAACTTCTTTCAATCCGATGATTAAACAAGTGGTTTCTTTATCGTTGGGTTTGGGATCAAACACTACATTTTCGAAAGCATATAGTTTTCCTTTTACTCCTTCTTTTGTAATATTCTTTACCCCATAAAAGCGCTCCATTTGTTTGTGCTCTAAAGGAGCGCCTTCCCATACCGGTGTTTCTTCAGCAGCTCCCCAAATGGAAACAGAAGCCAATGTATGGGTTGTTATCTTATTTGTAACATCGAACCGGGCAACACCCCGCTTGAGGTTCATCGTGATATTGGTTTCATTCTTTTTCTTAACTACACGGCCGCTCATCAACAGGTTGGATGAATGAATAGCGTGTTCATCGTTCGTTTCATCGGTACCTGCGCCGGTTAACAAAACCGTAGTTGTGTACACAGCATTGTCTTCTGTTTGTCCTTCTAACAATTCCAGAAACGATTCAATGTTGTTTAAACCATTAATATTGGCCGATGGACTTTCTAAATTGGCAAAGGCCAGAATAGAATAGCTCTTGTCTGTGCTAATAACAGCGTCGTTATCTAATGTGGAAGGTATGGCGATGTTGGCATTCATGGCTAGTTCTTCTGTTGACTTTGCCTTATAATAACCAACGTATTCACCATTGGCATCCTGATGGAAATTAAAGAAAACAAGATAGAGAGAATTTACGTTCTTTTCTTCTGGTTCGGAAGGAATAGAGGCCCGTGTTTTTACTCCTGTCTCCAATTCGTCAACCACAACATTCAAATTAAATCCGCCCTTATTAAGGGGCTGAAGTTGATCTGTTTCCGTTTGACACGAAGCAAATACCAACAGTATCAAGCATATTCCGTATAATATTCTATTTTTCATGTAGAGTATTTTTTTCTGTTAGTATAAATCTCCTGGGAAGTGACCGCCCGATTCCCAATCATTTTTATCCTCATCAAGCTGATGGATTTCAATTTCGAATTGCAGGTCTTTATATTTGAGGATAACCACGTCATGATTTTGCGAATCGGTAGTAGAGAAATCCCCTTTCGCTTTTACCATTAAAGTGGCTTTACCATTATTAGAAACCAATGTAACTTCGAAACGATCATTGGCAATGCCGTTGTTTATAGTAGTTTGACTACCATTGGCAGCCGGCGTTTTAAAGTTCATTGTAAATGCATTGTCACCGGTATAAGTTATCTTAATTTCATCAGTTGAACCCGCACCCCGGCTCAGGTAGATCTTTTTTCTTTCTACCGACACGTAATATTGGCTAGGGCCACCTATTCCTATATCGGTATCATCTACATTCCAATCAATAATATCAACTTCCATATCAATAGGTGAGCTTTCAGCAGCTTCCTCTTTAGAGCCATAGCCCGGACCGTACACTTTATTTATTTTAATCAAGTATTTCCGGTTTCTTATTACAGGACGGTATTTATCTCCGTCTAATAAAAACACCGGATAAAAAGACGATTCCGTAGCTCCATCGTATTGCCCCTCTATAATAACGCGGGTACACTTATTGCCGTTTCCATTTGTTGTGGCGGTATTATCATACATATATAATTGCCCTGCAATGGCATTATAAGTCTTTACATTTGTTCTTTCGCCTGTTTGTGTTTCACTTACATTTGTAGCCGTAAGCGTATTTAATTCTGTTTTCATACCCGTAGGGGTTTCATACTGCCGCGGGCTAGTATTCGGTATTTCTATTGCAGCAAAATATCCTCGGTCCGCAGCATAATACGCATGTATTTTTGTTAATATCAGTTTGTTTGTTTCGTTATTTTTTTCAATTAGCACATCCGCCGAGGCAACCGAGCGTAAAAGCTGCACTGTACCCCAGTTTGCTACTCCATTTAAATCTATTTCCTTGTTTGCCACTAGTTCACTAGACATTGGCAAAGCCTGGAATTTAGCAGAATTAACCAAGCGAGCCGGATCGCTATCGATCAAAAGTTTTTGGAAACTTTCCCATTTCTTATCGGAATTTTTCCATTCATCAGATGCTAATAAATCAGTTATCACCGTGGCCGGACAGTTGGCCAGTACGGCAACATTCACTTTTAAAGGCTCATTAGGCACGGTAATTCTGTATATATATTGGCTTGTTGTATTGGCCGGACGCATGTAGGCAAACTCCTCTGTTTCCGCATTGAAAGCAATTAAGTTTAAAGAATTTATTTGCTTTTCGTCATCTGTACCCTCTGCAGAAGGATAAGGTATGGTTGCCCGGGTACCCGATTGGGGTGTTTTTATCTTCAATTCTACTTCACTCTCCGTAGAACCCCCGTGATTATAACCTTCTACCTTGTCATTGCATGAGAATCCCACAAAGGAGATAGCCAATAAAAGGGCATAAATCTTCTTCATAATGATGTGTTTTTTATATTTTATTTCAGTCACTGCTCTGTTTTGTGGAATCAGATGCCACCTATAACTTCATTCACAACCCAGTCGTTAACGCTAATCAGCGTAAGTGTATTGCTTTCTTCATCTATTTCGAACGTAAGCGTATATTCGTCTTGCCGATCAAGATCATCGTTAGAAATGATATCGGGATGTTGCATGAGAATCTCACTTACAAGATCACAACTCTTCTGGAAGGATTCTCCCCAACCAATATCCAAAGTAATATCAAGTTCGTGTAGCAAACGAAGAACTGTAAAATCGGCTTGCCAGCTATCATCCGGCAAACGTTTATATTGAGGTTGATAATTCAGAAAATCCGTGCTAACAGGTTCGTTTAAACCATTATAGCTACCATTATTTGCTGTTATCAACATATTTGGGTAAAGTGTACTTACGGTAGAATCAGGCGATCTCTTTATTATAACATGGATGTCATTGGTGTTTTTTACCAACGCTACATCTTCATACATTACAGCAGTATTCTGCTCGTAAGTAAGGCTACCATAATATAAAGAACAAAAGTTTTTCTCGTTTACATCAATAACATTCAAGCGAAAATCATTCAGATTATCTGTCGAATTTAATTCATAATGACTTTCAATCTGGGCATCACCCCCCCATACGGTTATCTGGTAATTACCTTTTGCCAATGGTAACCACAAAGTATTACCATTTTCGAGTTCCATATAAGAAGCCCTACGGGTTTGTATAAAGTCACCGGAATCTCTATCGTAGATATTTAAAATCAATTCGTTTACCTGCCCTGAGAACAAATCAGTCCAAGACATGTTTTTTTCGTATATAAAAGTTAGATAAACTCCTGTAAAGCAATCATCATCATCTTCATTAATACAACCTGTAAAAACAAAAGCAGGAAATAAAAGTATGAAAAGAAATATAGTGAATGAGAAAGAATGAAAGTATTTTTTCATTGCAACGAATTTTTTAATTAATAATCATTCATTGATTAAACAACAGGGGAAGAAAGGTTGAAATGCATACCCTTCCTCCCTGCGTTTCATTATACCTTTATTTCTAGTGAAAGAAATTTATTAACCAATGGTACCCGGTTGTTCAACAACATCCCAGTCTTCAACACTAATTTCTCCCTGAATAGTAGCATTTTCATCGATAGGTGTAGGGCCACCGCCATTATTATTGTCGTGATTGTTACCATCACCATCGCCACCACCTGTACCGGGAATATATTTATCAGGATCTTTACCACCTTCTGTAGTATCATCTCCACCATTTCCAACAATATTAGGAACAGAAGCACCTGCACCTAATACTTGTTTCAATTTAACATCGTAGAAAACATTACGTTTCACAGTATATCTGCTATCACTTGCCGCTGCTTTATCGTTTCTCAAATAGAATGCATAATAACAGTAACCATTTTCGTATTTAATTACGTTGATTCTATCTCTGGCATCAACGTCAGCCTTCGCAAAGTCTTTCAGGTCGATATTTTTGATTTCTGCATCAGTAGCAGCAATATAATAATCGTAATATTGGTTATGAGTAACATTATAAAGGCGATAGAAAGTTCCGTTGGATGATGCTGTAGTCTGCGTATTAGTTACATCCACCCATTCTTCAGGTTGAAACTGTCCGCTAATAAGTAAATATGAAGCATTATGGTTACGCGGTATTTTATTAGCATTCTCCATTATATAAATGGCAGGCTCTTTAGTTGCAACAGGAACCGGTTTTACAGCTGTAGCATGATCATGAATGTCTATATAAGTGTCTGCAAACTTAATAGATGGGAAATATAAATCATTGTGGTCATCATCACTCATCCAGTCGTAAACATCATTATCAAAATAAGCCGCTTTATAAATACCACTTTCTCTTACCGGAAAGTTATACATAGCTTTTGGGTTGTTGGCAGCCATATATTTAATGTCTACCAATTTACCTTTTGGACCCGACAAAGATGTATCGTTATCACCATTTTCGCAAGCCATTTTTACTTTGGCCATAGCACGGCCAACGCTAATTTTTACTGTTTCAGGGTTAGTAGATGTAGATGTAGGAGAAAGATTTTGAGAAAAGTCATCTACATTAGTCATAAAATAGCCGGGGGCTCCACCTTTTGTAATAATGTCAGCCATGCCAGTCATTTTGTCACGAAGAATTTTTCTTCCTTCTGACAATGTGATATTAGCATCCATATCCACGTCATAATTTACAGCCACCAAGAAGTGATGCAATCCAGACTTTATTGTCTCTACTTTCGAGGTAGTTTCCGGATCAAACTCTATTGTTTTCTCCAGAAGCTGGCTAGCATTAAAAACAAATAATTTTGCTGAATGCACTTTCTTTTCATCGTCTGTCGCACCTCCATCTACATTTGCGCGAGTGTTTTGTGTGTTCTGTACCAGTGAAAAACGGACTATTGCATCTTCTCCGTCAATTTGTTTCGCTTCTTCATCATCATTGGAACAACTTGTGAAACCAGCCATTAATGCTGCACAAGCAATCATCACATACTTAAAATTCATTTTCATTTTCATTTTTGGTTTGTTTTGTTTTGTTTTGTTTATTAGTTAATAATAATTCCGGGGCTCTCAATCCCCAATTAAAGTGTTTGAGTTTTATCTTTTAAAATTCTTTAAATTTGAATTGTCTTTCATTTATCAATTTGTCTATCACAGCTCTCTAATTGTTTATTTGATCTAAATATTGCTGTAAGTTATGATCATTGATCAGTTTTGCCATTTCCGGATCACGTTGCGCTCTTTCTATTTTTGTCGGATCCAAAGAACATGCTTCCATTAAATGATCTACTGCAGCTTGTGTGTCTTTCAGTCGGGCGCAAATAATGGCACCCAAGTAATGAGTATCTGCGTTTTTAGGAAGTTGTATTAATAATGAATAAGCTTGCTTGTCGTAGCCCAAACAGGTTAAAGCAAGGGCAGTATTATAATCTTTAAAATCATTGAGTATCGATAAAGCTCGTTGGTATTCGCGATTACGCAAATATTGAAGCGCCAGGGCATAATCATCCCGTTGACTATCAGTAAATTCTTCGTTAGCCAGCAAACTTCCATCAGCCAGTTCATCCATTGTAGAGATTACATAAGTAAGCTTCTCTGTTTTAGGTACTTTAAACAAACTCCTGTCTGTAGCAACAATAGTACCCCCTAATACCAGAGAAAGATTTTTAATACCGGGCACTATCGAAATTGATTTTGTATAACGATATACATAGTCTTTCTCAGGAATGATAACCGCATTATAGTGTGCATCCGGAAGATACGGATAAGGCACCATATACTGGAAAGTTTCCTGTTGCCGGGCTCCTTTCATATCATTAGCCGCAATCTGTTGGTGCAAAACAAAGCTTTTAGCTATTACCAATGAATCTTCTTCCTGTGGAAGCATAGGTTCAAGATCTTCCGGACCTATACCCCTTAGGTAGATTTCCCGATAACGAGCCGGTACTGCTTCGAGCGTTATTTGTTTACGAACCGGGGCAGAATCTATCATCTTCTTCCGTTCGGCACGATATTTCTTGCCCAAGGCAGATGTATCTTGCAAGGTAGCCAGTTGTCGTGACACGGCTACTCTAAACTTTTCATCGTGTTTTATTAGTTTCTGACGAAGTCGTTCGTCCTGCTTAATATTATACTCATCGTACTTTGCCTGCTCATTATTACGCCAATGGCGGTATTCTTGCATTACAGACCATTGCTGATAGTATTGATCAAGTTCATTATTCCTTCTGCGGTCAAGTTCACGTTTAACGCCCGAATGATCTACAAAAACAGAATCATAAGAAGCCGGATCTACTATACTGGCTAAATAATTTTTAAATCGTTCGTAATCCTGTTCCTGTCGTTCAATGAAGTTTTTACCACGAAGAACAACTTCTTCTAACCGAACTACGGAATCTCCCAAAGTTAATTCGGGTACAAGTAATACCTGAAAATCATCGGAGAGAAATTCACCCGGAATATGGATAAGAAAATCAATATTAACATGTCCCTCACGAACAGAAGCAAAGCGAGCACGCGATGTAACAGTTACCTGCTTGAGAGTATATACCTTATTGGTATCTAATGAAGCCTCTTCTCCTTCAACAGCAAGACCATCATCCTTCAATGGTTCCGAACGAAATGTAACCTCTTCGCTCAACACATTTGCAGCGCTGGGAGGTTTATCGTCCGGGTGAGTTATACTGATGCGCTTCTTTTCCAGAAAGAGGCGTTCAGTTAGATGCCTCTTTCTGCCAATAGTGTTACTGCATAAAAAGAGCACCAGTATAACCATAGTTACACATTGATATATTAAATGTTTCACTCTCATAATTAATTATCGATAACTGCAAAAAATACAATTAGCAATTACATTTAGTTTCGGGAAAAAATTCCCTTGCTTACTCTTACTCCTCAGTTTTCTTTGTACGCTTCAAGTCATCTTCTTTCTTTGCCTGCAATTCTTTCAGGTTCTTTTCTGCTTCAGGAATTCCTGCAATTTGCGCACGCTTAAATAATTCTTCAGCTTTAGAATATTCTCCACGAATCATATAAATAATACCACTGTTATTCCATGCAGCCGGAAGATTAGGAGCCTTTTCGAGCATACGCAAAGCGGTATTCTCTTCCTTATTCAATATTAAGAGAGCTGCGGCATTGCTATTTGCAACGGGGTCTTTATCATAGAATTTAGGAATGGTTTCAATAATAATCTTGCGATACTCAGAACTTTCCGTACCATATTCCATAGCTACACGGTATAATTCGGCTTGCGAGAGGTTTTCGGGTTTACTTTGCACTAAAGTACGGGCTTCTGCAGTGGTGTAATCCTTAACGGTATAATTAATCTGGTATTCTACCCTACGCAGTTCCGGAAAGATATCACGTAACAATCTACCGTAGCTTGATAAACCCCTAAGTTGTTGTTCCTTACCATCATAATCGCTACTGTTATCAATGATTGCAAGGATTTGTTCTTTCTGTGGAATCTCAATCGATTCAACCGTTGATTTTAATCCTGCCCAGTCTTCAGCAACCGAACGAACCGTAAACATATTATCAGAAAGCATGTAGCGATCACGAATATAATTTTTTAATGCAGTAGCACGATCGCGAGCTAACTTATCATTCGAAGTATAACGACCTTCGGGAGAAGCATACCCTTCTACAAACAGGCCTGTAATATGAATGTCCATATTGCCCATTACTTCAACAAGAGCATCGTTGATTTTTGCCAACTCAACAGGATTACGACGGAAATCGGGAAGGATAACCGAACGCCCCACCTGGAAGTCCAGAAATGCGCTACCCTGCCGATTCCTGTTTTTTACCTCATCAGAAGGAGGAACCATCGATACATAAGGCTGAATTTGATAAGGTTCCCGAATTTCTGTCTCCATCCTGTTATTTAGTTTATAGGTATAGATATCAACCTGCTCACGGCAACCAATCAATTCCTGACGCAAATAAAGAGCAGCATCATCCATCCAGCTTTCATAAGGAAGGCTGATCGAATAAGTTACAGTTTCATCCGTATATTTATCAGCATCTACCAATATATAGGGAGCATCGTAACCGGAAAGCCAGTTTTTACTGGCTACAGCAAACCAACGTTTGTTGAGTTTGGACCGTGTTTTACCGTTTACCTGCACATAAGGCAACTGAAGATGATTTTTAAGCGTACGAAGTTCGGGAGTAAAAGTCATACTGGCGCAACGCGGAACAGCATTAGATTCAACACGAATGTCGAAGCTGAGAATAAGGCTGTCGTTACGTTCACAAAAGGTTGTTGGTTCAATAAGAACATCACCTTTATAATCCTGAGCCTTGGCGGTAACACTCGTAAGTAAAAGTAGTAATAACAGCCACAGGCAATTCTTTGTATGTTTTATATATGCTATCATTGTTATCAAATGGAATTATTTCAGTATATAGATTAAACTAACACCTAATTTGGTAAGGCCAATATAATGTAGATGATCATCTTTTAGTTTAAGACCACACTTTTGGTATTCATTTTTACTGTAATCAAGATAAGCATAGCCAACACCAATAGTAGTTTCCAGAGACCAGCGGGTGGATAGCATCCATTGATACCCCCAGGAAATACCGCCACCGGCAAGCCAGCCTCTATAGCGATAATTCTTTGTTGCAGACAAGGGTCCGATATTACCCACATTATAATCGGCATAATGGCCGTGTAGCCCTATAAAATGACCTGCAAAAGATTCGCAAAGCCAATAGCGAAGTTCGGGTTGCACCAGAACATGTTTCCACTTGCGATTATCAGAAAAATGAAATGGATTGTAATTCACCGGCAAATCGAAGGTAAACCGCTTGCTCAGTTTAAATTCGATACCAAGATTTGGCCCTAAGGTAACGTCATATAAAAGATTACTCTTAACTGCAATTCTTGGGGTGCCATCATATAAACGATATCCCGGAAGTTCTTGCGCAAAGGATACCTTCGATGCCAGATTGAAAACAAGGATGAATATTAATATCTTAAGGATACGCATAATTAAAATGTATTAAGTAGACTGTATATTTTCAAGCCATTTTTTATAATTGCAATCAAATTGATGAAGATTACGTGGAAATTCTGCCTTTTCTTCTTTCGTTAACGATAAATGATCAACCACCCATCTCATCTCCAAAAGTAGATTCAATAAAGATATTTTGTCAAGATTATGCCTGATTTGCCCCTGAGAGGTCAAATAATTCTCCAGCCGGAGCTTCTTCATTGAATAAGAAAATCTCTTTTCTCCTATATCTGATAAAGAATTATCAGCACAAAGGCCACTTACCTTATGAAGAAGGTAAATCGCATAAATAGTTTTCTTGTTTAACATCGTATTCTTAAATTGTCCTTTATTTGTCCGCTTAAAAAAGAAGACGGACATTAATTATGAAACAAAGGTAAATCTTTTGGTTGGAATATGCAATTTATTTTTTTGCATTTTTTCATCTAAGAAGTACATAAAAGGTAAAAACAACAAACATTAAACTCAAATATGTATAAATTACAAACGGATATGCACATCTATTTAATTTCATTAGTGTTGATCAGAATTACTTTTTCAAATTGCATAATCAACAATTTTAAATATCTATAAATCAAATAATTAACTTACAACTACATTTTATACAATAAATATATTTTATTAATCTAACCAATAACTACATCATCACGTTACAAGCATAAATCTATCATAAAAAACAAAATTTACTGTTTCAAGCAGTAAAGACGAATGCTTTTAATTGTGTTGTACTAAATAATCACGCAAATGATTACAATACTATATTTGTAATAAAACAAAATGATAGAAGATGGATATAAAATTGGTATAATATATAGAGAGGTTACAAGCAATGACAATATTTATTAAATAAAATATAAAATGGAGAATATCGTAAACAAATAATATCAGAGCAAGTGTTTTTTAACCACTAATTAATTCAATTTTATATTTACTTACATAAATTTTCTTCCAAAATATTCATTATGATAGCATGTAACACGTGTAATTCGAAAAACCCACACTGTGTTGTGTCTAAATGTAACGTTATTGTTGTGTCTAAATGCAACATGCTGTTGTGTCTAAATGCAACGTGCATTTTAGAATTACAACGTTGCATTTTAGAAAATGCAACGTGCTGTTGAGGCAAATGCAACGTGCTATTGGGAGGAATGCAACGTGCATTTATCTAATATAATAAGGTGTGAAGAATGTGTATCGCGCAGGGACTCCTACCGTAGAAACGTAATAAGGGAACCTCAGAATTGTTCTTTCCGAGATTCCCTTATTACTTTTGGATTTTTAGAATGGACTATTATCTAAGTTTTACTCTGTCTCCTACCTGCAACCGATCTTTCCGAAGCAATCTCTTGTTCATACTAATTAGATCTTTCAACCTGATGGCATAGTGCTGCGATATATCATGCAACGACTCGTTATTAACCATAATATGTACCGGATACTTCACTACCGCTTTCTTCTTTTTCGTTTTCAGATAGATTACATCGTTAACCTTAAGCCTGTAATCTTTTTGTAAATCGTTAAATAATAATAGTCTCTTTCTTTTGATATTAAATTCTTTTTCTAATAAATCAAAAGTATCCCCTTCTCGTACTATAATAAATGGCACTTCATTAGTAATATATCTCTGATGGTAGGCTACAACTTCTTCTTTAATACTTCCACCACCGATATTTTCATAATCTCCTTTGTTTTCGCCTCCTTTGTTTTCGCTTCCTTGATTGCCTCCTTTATTGCCTCCTTCATCTCCTTTGCCGGCTCCTTCAGTAGATGCAGTATACCTATCGTATTCATGCAATTTATACCGCTCAATTATATTGATTAATTTTGCTGGGTACGCTTTATCTGTAGCATACCCGGCGTCACTTAATCCTTGAGCCCATCCTTTGTAATCGGTTATTTTAAGTTCAAACAATTTAGCATACCAGGGCCTGCCTGTTAGAAACTTAGAATGGTCTTCGAAAGATTGCTTTGCCGAGGTGTACTGCCGGAAACGTTCTCCTTTCGCATCATCATCATGGGTAATGAAGGGACCATTCCAATCACTGCCGCACTTTATACCAAAGTGATTGTTAGCCAGTAGCGCAAGCCTGCTTTTACCTGCACCGCTTTCTAATAAACCTTGTGCTAAAGTGATACTTGCCGGGATATTATATTTAGCCATCTCTTCAACGGCAATGTAACTGAATTCCCTTATATAATCATCGTACGATGAATCTCCTTGTTGGCCATATATATTTAGTGAAAGAAATATTAAAATGGCTGGTAATAGTTTTAATAAATACATCATCTTCATCTTGATAGTCTTAATTCGTGATTGTGATTACTAAGCCCGGAAACGGCTTTTCTTTTATACAAAAAACAATCGCATTTGCCAAATTGTTCATTCGAAGATTTATTTATTTGAAAATAAATCCAATATACAGAGACATTCCCGGCCATATTCTCGATAGAAGCTAAAACCATACCTGTTTCGAATTATATTATATACATATATACAATTTGAATATGGCTTTTGTTGCAAGTTACTTCAAGAATTATCATAACAACAAACAGAAAAGATCAGATTTCCTACGCCTAATCGATCTTTTGTTTGCGCGTTGCAAAATTCTTAAAAAATATTGGGAAAATCAACTGATTTGTTATCTTTGAATCAGAAAACAAACTTGATTAACCGATATTAACTCAATTGAAATGAAATGAAAGAAGAAAACGTGAATTTTAAAATAAATATTTATAAATTTGATGAATTACCCGAAACGGATCGATTCCTGATTGAATCGGCAAAATTGATTACAAATAAGAGCTATTCACCTTATTCTGATTTTAAGGTTGGAGCCGCCGTTCAACTGGCAGATGGCACCATTGTAACAGGCAGCAATCAGGAAAACGCATCTTATCCGCTGGGTTTATGCGCCGAGCGTACTGCACTTTTTTATGCCAATTCGCAACATCCAAACCTGGCAGTTGATACTATAGCCATAGCTGCTTATACCAACAACGAATTTACAACAAAACCAATAAGTCCTTGTGGCGCGTGCAGACAAGTGATGAAGGAAATTGAAAATCGTTACCATCATTCTATCCGGGTACTTCTTTATGGAACGGATTGCATTTACGAAATACCCCAAATTAGCTACCTGTTGCCTTTTAGCTTTGATGATACTTCTTTAAAAAACTTTAAACTATAAAACGCTATAAAACTCTATCTCCATTCTTTTGTTTACTACCTAAACTAAATACATAAATTATGAGAAATAGAATTAACAACAACAATGTAATTGCAGAGGAAAACATGGATCTGCACGGTCATCCTGCAAAAGAAAAACTTGAATTGTGGACTGTCGAGATAAAGGACAGAACAGATGGTGATATTGAAGGAAATAGTTGCAAAGCCCCGGAAAGCGCAGTTTCCCGTCAACTTAAGATGGACGAAATGGATGAAGTTATAAACCGACCAACAAATCCTACCAACAGAATATAAATAAATTACTATTTACACAACCGTAGAGCTTGTTGAAATTTCATTTTTGAAAACTTTGTCACATATTCAAAAACAACAAACCACTATATATCAAATACATAACTATTAGAAATGGAAAACTTTGAATAACTGAAAAAATAAATACTTATCCATAACTGAACCATCATATCAATTAAACTGTTATATTTGTTATTGATTTGGCGCCGTTACTCCCCCCTGCCAAATCACCACGATCAAGGCTCTCGGATGTGGATATTATCTCATAGTAATGTTGGTTCCGTAGGCCTCCGTCAAGATGAATTTTGCGTTAACAATTATATTATGGAACTTTACATTATTAAACGAGACGGAAAAAGAGAAGTTTTTTCTCTTGAGAAGATCAGAAATGCTGTAGCACGGGCATTTTTATCTGTTGGCAGCTTTGCCAGTCAGGAAGTGATAACCAACATTTTAAGCCGCGTAAGCATTACAAACAACACAACGGTGGAAGATATTCAAAATCAGGTTGAAATTGCATTAATGGCCGAGAGATATTATATGGTTGCCAAATCATATATGCTCTATCGTCAAAAACACTTAGAAGACAGAGAAGTTCGCGACAAACTACAATTCTTAATTGACTATTGCGATGCACAAAACGCGGCATCAGGTAGTAAATACGACTCTAATGCCAATGTAGAAAATAAAAACATGGCTACACTGATTGGCGAATTACCTAAATCTAACTTCATCCGCCTAAACCGCCGTATGTTAACCGATCGCCTTAAAGAAATGTATGGCAAAGAATTAGCGGACCGATACCTGGAACTATTGAATAATCATTATATATATAAGAATGATGAAACCAGTTTGGCTAATTATTGCGCCAGCATCACCATGTACCCCTGGCTAATTGCAGGAACTACTGCAATAGGCGGCAACTCGAAAGCACCCACCAATCTTAAATCCTTTAGCGGGGGATTTATCAATATGGTTTTCATGGTTTCGAGCATGCTTAGCGGAGCCTGCGCCACACCCGAATTTCTTATGTACATGAATTATTTTATCGGCTTAGAATACGGTAATGATTACTATTTAGAGAGTGATAAGGTGGTAGATCTCTCTAAAAAACAACGTACTTTAGATAAAGTAATTACCGATTATTTTGAACAAATAGTATATTCTATCAATCAGCCTACAGGAGCAAGAAACTTTCAGGCCGTATTTTGGAATATATCTTACTACGATAAATATTATTTTGAAAGCTTATTTGGCGATTTTATCTTTCCCGATGGGAATAAACCGCACTGGGACTCATTGAACTGGCTTCAAAAAAGATTCATGAAATGGTTTAACCAGGAAAGAACGCGCGCGGTACTCACTTTTCCGGTTGAAACAATGGCTTTGCTCACCGAAAATGGAGATGCTAAAGATAAAGAATATGGTGATTTCACTGCTCAGATGTATGCCGAAGGCCATTCATTCTTTACTTATATAAGCGACAATGCCGATTCGTTGAGTAGTTGTTGCCGATTGAGAAACGAAATACAAAACACCGGATTTAGTTATACACTTGGCGCCGGAGGTGTGTCAACCGGTTCGAAGAGTGTGCTCACCATCAATCTTAATCGTTGCGTGCAGGATGCATCCCGAAGGGGTATTCATTATCTTTTCTTCCTTGAAGAGGTTGTTGACCTTGTACATAAAGTACAAATTGCTTATAATGAAAACCTTAAATATATGCAGAAGAAAGGAATGCTGCCATTATTCGATGCCGGATACATTAATATGAACCGACAATACCTTACGATTGGGGTAAACGGCTTGGTTGAGGCAGCAGAATCTCTTGGAATTGAGATTAACGACAACCCAAAATACGAAGAGTTTGTTGGTAATATTCTCGGACTTATTGAAGAATACAACAAAAGGTACCGCACCAAGGAGTTGATGTTTAATTGCGAGATGATTCCGGCTGAAAATGTTGGAGTTAAGCACGCTAAATGGGACAAAAGAGATGGCTTTAAAGTAAATCGAGATTGCTATAACAGCTATTTTTACATTGTTGAAGACAAAACTTTGAATATTATCGACAAATTTCGCCTACACGGGCGCAGATATATAGAGCATCTTACAGGTGGATCCGCACTGCACATGAATCTGGATGAACATTTAAGTAAAGATCAATACAGGCATCTTTTACGTGTTGCGGCAACAGAAGGTTGCAACTATTTTACATTCAACATACCAAACACCGTATGTAACAAATGTGGACATATCGATAAACGAAACCTTAAAGTATGTCCTAAGTGCAACAGTACTGATTTGGATTACCTCACCCGCATTATCGGTTATATGAAACGCATTAGTAACTTCTCGGAAAGCAGAAAAATAGAGGCTGCCAAACGTCATTATGCTACGGTTCATCAGTTATGATATAGTATTTCAGGAAGTACCCAATGAGGTTACATTAGCTATTAATATTACCGGCTGTCCTAATCGCTGCAAAGGATGTCATAGTCCTCACCTGATGGAAGAGAGCGGCTATATATTAGATGAGAATGCCCTCATTGGATTACTTGAAAAATATGGAAATTCCATTACCTGTGTTTGTTTCATGGGGGGAGATTCTTCGCCCCGTGATGTTAACAATCTGGCTGCATTCAGTCATAAGTACACAAAGGGTGTTTTAAAAACAGCCTGGTATTCGGGTAAGTCACAACTTTCTTCCGAATGCTTTATCAGTAATTTCAATTATATAAAGTTGGGACCATACATGGAGGAGTTTGGCGGACTGGATAACCCCAACACCAACCAGCGTTTTTACCAGATCGTAGAGGGCAAAATGGTTGATATAACCCACTGTTTTGATAAAAAAACAACATTCGGGGCTATTTAATTACTCAAGTGATCTTTCTTGTTTATTTTTATCTTATATTTATGCCGTCAAAAAATCAAGACTTATATTTAATAGAAAAACATGCAAAGAAAAACAAAGAAGAGAATTTACGGCAACCTGGTGATTATCCTTATTATACCCTTATTGTTGATTACGTTATATTCGTTTTGGGAGAAAGACATTAAAATTGGTAGTCTGGTTTTACAAAAGACAGATATCAGTAAGCATTTTCAGAAGAAAAACACCCCAACAGACTCATTGGTGACTGACTCCATCGGGCTACAAGCACAGGAAGATGTTATCATTAACGATACTACCTCTCAACGAATTCTTTTGTTTGGCGACTCTATGGTTGAAGGACTTAGCAAACGCCTTCGGAACTATGCGGCCGAAAACGGGCACGAACTCCTGAATGTTATCTGGTACAGTTCTTCTACTAAAATATGGGCAGAAAGAGATACGCTCCAGTATTTCATCCGAACGTTCGAACCTACCTATATTATGGCTTCTATTGGAGGTAATGAACTCTTTGTTCGCGATCTCGATAAACGTGAAGAATATATTCAACGCGTAATCGAGAAAATGGGCGATATTCCATTCATCTGGATAGGCCCGCCTAACTGGAAAGAAGACACCGGCATCAATGCACTAATGGAGAAACACGCTAAACCCTATCGTTATTTTCCTTCGAAAAGATTAAAGTTCGATCGTTTAAGGGATGGAGCTCACCCCACAATGACCTCTGCGGCGCAGTGGATGGACAGTGTTGTGGTATGGATGAATAACGAAACCCGTTACCGTATAAAAATGGATTTTCCGCAAAGCAAAGAAACCAAAGGTAAAACACTGATATTACAGCCATTAAAATAATAAACGGGCAATGGATAGCTTAGATCAAATATATACTGGTTTGCACTCGCTACTCTATCATAAAGTTGGCGAGCCGATTCTGTTTTCATCCGGACTATTCTGGGTAATGTTCACCGGATTCATTTTATTCTATTCGCTGGTTTACAAGCGTAAAACACAAATGATGCTGTATGTTGCCGCATTCAGCATATTGTTCTTTTATTTGTGCAATGGATACTTTTTTGCCTTGTTGCTTTTCACTGCATTGGCAGACTGGTTTTTGGCATTGCGCATACATCACACGGAAAAAAGAATATTGCGCCAAACTTATTTAACAATATCCATTTGCATCAGTGTGGGCATACTGATTTATTTTAAATACACCAATTTCTTTCTACATAGCTGGAACAGCATTTTCTCCGGCAATTTCCGGTTACTTGATATATTCGTTCCGGTTGGAATCTCTTTTTACACTTTCCAAACCATCAGTTACGTAACCGATGTTTATCGTAAAAAGATCGCTCCAACTACTTCTCTCCTACAATATATATTCTATATATCATTTTTTCCGTTGATATTGGCCGGGCCGATTATGCGAGCCGAAAAGTTCTTTCCACAGATACAAGACGGCAAAAAAGCAACTCCATACATGGTATATGGCGGGTTGTGGCTTGTGATGATCGGAATAATAAAGAAGGCCGTATTAGCCGATTATATTGCTCAATACAATAATTGGATTTTTGATGACCCCACTGCTTACGCGGGTTTCGAAGTTTTTATGGGAGTTATAGGGTATAGCGCCCAGATTTATTGCGATTTCTCCGGTTATAGTGATATGAGTATCGGCATGGCATCTATCATGGGTTTTGATTTAGGAAAGAACTTTAACTTTCCGTATCAAGCGCGAAATCTTAGTGATTTCTGGCGCCGGTGGCATATCTCATTATCTACATGGATGCGCGATTATATCTACATACCTTTAGGGGGCAACCGAAAAAGTGAATTCCGCATATATGTTAACAACATGATTACCATGCTCATAGCCGGTTTGTGGCATGGTACTACACCTATGTATATTATTTGGGGAGCAGGGCACGGTATCGGGTTGATTATTCAGAAACTAAACAAAGTATGGCTGGATAAACTTCCGGATAATTTTCTTGTCCGTTTCTTTTCGTGGTTACTCACTTTTTCTTTCGTAACCTTTCTATGGATATTTTTCCGTGCCGATTCTATGGAAGCCGGTAGAAACATTATAGTCGGCATCTTTTCTAATTTCGACATTGCATATGCTGTTCCATTCTGGCAAACACGAACCACCTGGTGTATATTTATTATATTGATCTTTGCATTGCACGGAATACGCCTGCAATGGTATGATGGGGTGAAGAACTGGTTCATCAACACACCTTTGATAGTGAAAATAATGCTGTTTACAATTACTATACAATTGGTGCTTCAATTTCAAACAGGAAATGTACAGCCATTTATCTACTTTAAGTATTAATGTAACTTCGATTTAATTTGAAGGAATACACAATACACTTATGAATTAGAAACCATTGGAAAAAGTGGATTACTTTTGCTTCCAATGGTTCTAATGGGCATTTTTGGATTATTACAGAGAATTTTGATCATCTAATCGAGATCTCAAAAGCTTGCAAACATTTATCCTGAGAACTGCTTCCAACCAATACATCATAGTTTCCCGGGCATACTCGAACCGTATTTGTAGCTTCATCCCACCATTCCAACTCCTTTTCACCCAGTTCAAAAGCTATATCCAACACCTTGCCCGCCGGGATATGCACACGCTTGAATGCGCGCAGGGTTTTGATCGGGCCTCCAAAATCATTCTGCTTCCTCAAATACACCTGCACCACTTCATCGCCATCATATTTTCCGGTGTTTGTTACAGGTACGGAGAGGTTTAATGTTTGGCCAGCAGAGAGCACGGTTTTGTCCAGAGAAACCGTTCCGTAATTAAAGGTCGTATAACTTAGTCCATAGCCAAAGGGGAATAAAGGCACTTCCGTCATATACCGATAAGTACGGCCAGCCATATCATAATCTTCAAAATCGGGAAGTTGTGAAATGTTGCGATAGAACGTCACCGGTAAACGGCCGGCAGGATTATAATCTCCGAATAACACTTCGGCCACGGCCTTGCCGCCTGCTTGTCCAGGGTACCACGCCTGAAGAATAGCTTCGCACATTCCTGTTTCAGGCTCCAGCGCAATCGGAGAACCTGAACAGTTGACGTATATGATCTTCTTCCCGGCACGATGCAACGCAGTGATCATTTCACGCTGAACATCGGGAAGTTCAATTTCCGTACGGTCGCCCCCCTTAAAGCCCGCAAGCTTAACACCCATTTCTTCACCTTCAAGGCTCGGAGAAATACCACCAACAAAGACTATGAGATCAGCATCTTTCACACGTTCAACGGATTTAAGGATATCCACATCTTCTTTAAATCCAAGGTCGAAGTTCAATTGAGCGTCACTTCTGAAATACTCAAACTCAATTACCAGATCATACGATTTGCCGGCAGTTACCTTCATAGAATGACTTATCTTGCGCGAACCGTGTTTATTGGCAAAGCCTTTCACCTCTTTTCCACCCACACGAAGGCGTCCGTTACCATAGCTATAGAATTCAAAAACAATCTCACCCGATTTATCAGGGGTGAATACGGTGTTATAAGTAGCGGAGAAGTCGGTCAGGTTTACACCAGGGGCAAAAACGGTTGCGCCCGAAGTACAAAAACGGAAAGGTGTGGTTACCTGAGTTACGGCTACCGGATCGCCCTCACGAGCCACATTATTCCAATAACGGGCAGTAAATCCGGTCTCATTGTTCGACCGGCAACAGTTGAAAGCACTTTTAATAAGCGTGCGTTCAACCCAAGGGCAACCCTGTTCGTAGATTAGCTTATCATCCGCACCCATAGCAGCTTGTATACCCTGAAGAATAGTGGTTGTTCGTAAAGGTGTTCCATTATAATTACCCCATTGCATAACCGAGTCATTGGCATTCGGCCCCATTACAGCAACAGTCAATCCACCTCGTTTCAATGGCAAAATATTATTATTGTTTTGCAGCAAAGTCATTGACCTTCGGGCAATATCCAATGCCAGTGAATCATGTTCTGCCGAAGCAACCACAGAAAATGGGATCTTTGTCCATGAAACCTCAGAAAGATCATCCATCTCACCCAACTCAAACCGCGCTTTCATCAACCGTTTCACCGAAACATCAACAGCGGATTCGGCGATTAATCCTTTCTGTACACTCTCAATCAAGGCCTTATAACTTGAACCGCAATCCAAATCGGTACCGCTAAGTACGGCAGTAGCCGAAGCTGAAGCAGCATCAGGATGGGTATGGTGACCACGATCATTATAAAAATCGGCTATAGCACCACAATCGGCCACAACAATACCATCGAATCCCCACTCTTCACGCAGAATGTGCATGAGTAAACGATTGCTACCACAACAAGGATCATTTTCGAAACGGTTATAGGCACACATCACTTCCTTCACTTTTCCTTCTTTCACCAAGGCTTCGAAGGCGGGCAGATAAGTTTCATACAAATCGCGAGGTTTTATGTTCTCCGCATTGTAAGTGTGGCGGTTCCATTCGGGACCGGAGTGCACGGCGAAGTGTTTTGCACAAGCATGTAGCTTATCATATTTTTCTGTATCGGGACCTTGCAGGGCTTTTACTACCGCAACCCCCATTCTACCAGCCAAAAAAGGATCCTCACCGTATGTTTCAATCCCCCTTCCCCAACGCGGGTCACGGAAGATATTAACTGTCGGTGTCCACATCGTTAACCCTTGATAACGTTCATAGCTGTTTTGAGAAGCATAATAAGTGTTCTTTGCGCGTGCTTCATCAGACACAGCCTGAAATACGTGATGTACAGCATCCGTATCAAAAGAGGCAGCCATACCAATAGGTTGGGGATAAACTGTAGCCAATCCTGCACGGGCAACACCATGCAGAGCCTCATTCCACCAATTGTAAGATTTAACACTTAAACGTTCCACAGGTTGGGAAACATCAATCATCAGATGCGCTTTTTCTTCCAGTGTAAGCTGTTTCACTAAATCATCAGCTCGTTTTTCGGCCGACAAAGAAGTATTTCTATAAGGTGTATTACAGCCAACCAGTAACAGGATAGGTATTAAAATGAGATATCTAAGTTTCATGGCTACCAACTAATTCTAATGTATATTAATATTTCTGCTTCTCTCTCCATTAACAGATACAGCCTCGGCCGTAGTTGCCTCATAACTAAGATCAGAAGCCGTAAAGTCTTTCACGTTCTCCAGTTTTAGCGCCGCACCTTCTTTTACATTGAGCCGCACGTTCTTGAAAATGATTTTTTCAGACTCGCGCAACTCCGCACCATATGTAGCAGTTATCGTACTGTCTTCAATACGTAAGTTACGGATGTTCATTTCAGGAATCCCATTAATAAACATGGCTTTATTCGCATTCCGACAGGTTATGTTTTTAATCGTAATATCCCTGAAAATAGGAGTTGTCTCATCTACTTGCGGAATAACATCCGTTTTCTTCGTAAAGTAATACAGATCGAACGAGAGAGGTTCATGAACAATATCCAGCATATTGATATTATCGATATGGATGTTTTCTACCACTCCACCTCGGCCCCGGGCACTCTTAAATCGTAAGCCGATGTTCGTTCCGATAAACTGGCAGTTTGTAACGGAAATATTCCGCACACTTCCCGACATTTCACTACCGATAACAAATCCGCCATGCGCTTTAAATACCCGGCAATTGTCGACAATTACGTTCTCCGTTGGACAGGCACGACGACGACCATCCTCGTCTTTTCCCGACTTTATACAAATGGCGTCATCGCCCACGTCAAAACTACAATTTACGATTATTGCGTTCTTACAAGACTCCAGATCTAACCCATCCCCGTTTTGTGAGTATGCCGGATTACGAACCTCTATCCCATCCAGAATCACATTCTCGCACATCAGGGGATGAATATTCCAATTCGGAGAATTCTCAAATAAAACACCCTCGAGCAGTACATTTTTACACTCGATAAAACTGACCATCACCGGGCGCAGATAATCTCTAACCGAAAGCCACTCTTCATCCGTCAACTCCAGTTCTCCACTGCTTACATTCAACGTTTCTCCCAACAATGCCCCTTCACTGGGTAGCCAGTATTTAGGATCCTTCAATACCCCACCCGAGCTAACAACTTTCTTCCAATGCCCATCGGTAACCTTTGCCCTTTTCAGAGGTCGCCAAGCATCACCCGAACCATTAATGGCTCCTTGTCCGGTAATGGCTATATTCTCTATGTTCTTTCCCGATATAGGTGATTGACACCGGCGGGTATTCAGGCCTTCGTACACAGTTTCCACCAACGGATAGTGGTCAAAGTCGGACGTAAAAAGAATGAGTGCGCCTTTGTCCAAATGCAGATTGATATTCGACTGAAACACAATCGGTCCGGTGAGCCAGATGCCCGAAGGCACATTTACTACCCCACCCCCTTTTGCCGACACATCATTGATGGCTTTATTAAAAGCCTCCGTATTTAGGGTGAATCCATCGGGGATTGCGCCATAAGCTGTTATGCAAGTCTTATAATCCTGAAAAACGGGTTTCTGTAACACCGGCATTCTGAAAGGCAGTTCCTTATAAAGTTCTTCATAGTTACCTGCCACCGCTTGCGATGAAAAAACCATTAAACTAACGAGTAACCATAAGTAAACCCCGTATCTTCTTTTATTCATACCTTCATTAAATTATATATTTATATCCGTTCTCTTCTCTAAGATTTACTGAACGAACCATATAGCGCCTGTGTTGTCATAACCATTAAGTATAATACCCCTGCTACTGAAATGGGTATTATATTCCGCCTCGGTCAATTTATATATGTACTCTTTACCATCGATAATGTCAATGACATTATTCCCGAACACATCAAAACTGTTATACATTTTACAGCCATCCGTTAAATTAGGAATTTCGGGAGTCAGTTTCCCAAATCCAGCAGCAACGTATGAATCGGCTAATGTACAGTTCACAAATGTTATATTATCGTTTGTCGAAGATTCAATTAATTTGGTACTTCCGGCAATTCCATCGGCTACGGTAAAACTACATCCATGGAAAACATATCCGAGGTTCCCGGCAGCAACACGCGCATTTAATCCACGCCCACCAGCTATCATTTTAATCTCACAGTTTTCAAACAGGGTTACATCCGAACCGCCCCAGATAAAGTCGACAGCTCCCGTTATTAATGAATTGTAGAACCAGATGTAGCCACCACGCATGTAGACAGTATCCTGATAACCATAGAGGTTACAATCTATAAATGTTGCCGCTTTTCCGCTGCGGAGAATAATGGCCTCAGCCTGCGCACCCGCCCCATATATATTGGCTATGGTTAGCGTTTCAAAGCGAATTTTATCGGCATCACCGGCAATGGTGATAACAGAACGGTTACCCGAAGAGGTTATGACCGTACCCACCGGAGCGAACTGATCAATATCATCCCCCTCATTTGTACCCCCGTTCACCATGTTGTTGTTATCGTACTGAATACGTACGCCATCCCTACTTTGCCCTTTGAATGTGATGTTATCCTGATCCCTCAGGTTAATCATCTCTTCGTACGTACCGTTTTCAATGTAAATCGTCTTTTGTACATTCCTGTCTAAGTTCACGGCAAAGTAATCAATAGCTCCCTGCACTGTGTAAAAATCAGCATTTTTGTTATTGTGACTTACCGTTACCGTATGTGCCGCATCGGTTGGCACCACAGGTTCTTTTCTTGTATTAAAGGTCCACTTAACACCCGAGACACCATTGAAATCAGCATGTTTGATCACTTCTTTATCAACCGTAACATAATAAGAAGTATTATACGCCAGGCGCTGAGAATGTGGTTTAATGATCACCGTATTACCCTCTATTTTTACAGGCCGATAATTCACCACTCTTTTTCTGTTTTTCTTTGATGCCTTAGGAGTAACTCCAATAATATCCATTGAAGTATTCAGGGTAGTAACACCACCTTCTATAGGCACTTGCTTGTCTCTCATATTGATCTCATCAACGAGGCTACCATCCTTCGCGCTGTAAATACGAATGTATCCACTTGTACCTATGACAGGATCGTTTTTCTTAAAAGAAATCTTTAATTCTGTATCCGCAAACGCACCCGAACTCTCCGGGAAGAGGTTATAATTTACTGCAGGTGCCATTCCGGATATCGATTCACCATCTGCCCATGGAGATGAAGAGTTTCCACCCTCCATAGTAACTTTAGCTGTACCAGCTGTACCGGATACAAGAGGAATGGTAAATATATATTTATATCCGCAATCCAACTGGGCCAACTTAATATCAGTGTTGGTAAATTTCCATGTATATGTGGTACCGTTATGAATACAAATTGCCGTATGGGTATCTGCCAGATCAGACGGCAGCACGATAGCTTCATAGTACCCCGTTGCTACGTTTCGATAGGCCTTAATAGCTATAGATGTATTATTTACAGCAGTCAACTCTCCTGAGGTCAGATTGAATGTAGCCTCGGTATTCATACCCTGAATAGTTACGATTTCGTCCGCCTTTATCGTTTCATCGTTTTTGTTTACGAAATTAAGAATCACCTTTGACAGCTGGTGGGAAAAAGTAAGATCTACATGCGCATCACTTTCATCCTTATACAAATGATCTCCTTCTGATGTAGCGTACATCAAATCGTGACGGGAAGATCCGAATTGTTGATTAGACAACTCTATGGGATAGATTATTCCTTGTATATCTGCCGAATAAGGATAATAGGCCATAAAATCGACCGGTTCGCCATTTGCAGGATATGCTAACGGTGATGTTGATGAAAAAGCTGTTGAAGCCCTATCCTCAAAACAGGTATAAGGTATATTAGCCGAATCTGTGAACGGATCGAAAGTACCGGAAGCAAACATATATACGCCTATTACATCTTCGCTCCGCCAACGATCGCCACTCTGGGTTACCCGCGTTGAAAAGCCATTGATCTCCGTTCCGAAAGTGATCGCATAGGGTGAGAATAGTTCGTTTTCGTCCTCGTTATGATCATCTCCGCAGGATACCAGAAAAATTGTACTCAGAGCCAGGAGTAAATAAGGATTAAGCCTCATTATGATATCGTTTTAATGAATACATTGTTTTTTAAGGTGTGGGCAAAGGTCGTAACAACCTTCGCCCATCTTCTTTATTTTAGAAAAGCATTTTAGCGCCAATAAGGATCACCGGCATCTAAAGCAACTTTCAGGTAAAATTTTCCTGTAGATGAGTCTGTAAATAAATCGGCCTCAGCATATTCTGTACATCCTGAAGAAGGAGAAAGTGAACCTACCACCCGATAATTATCGGAAGACTCCTGCACCGTAACCTTATATGTGAAGTTATTATAAGAATTGGTAACATTCGAAATATTGTTTTTATAATACAAATTTCCGCTATCACCATTATTGCATTCAAATGGGGTACCTGTTACGGCAACCATCGTACAATAATTCACATTTATAGTTGGTACCACAGTTGAGCTATTCAGATTAACTACACGACCTGAGAAATTATAAAGTGTTGAATTGGTTAAATTCACTTCGGTTACCGGACAATTACTGGTAGTTTCAAGCAATGTATTTACACTTGATATCCTGCTATTTAGTACATTGAAAGAAGCCAAAGTTGAAGATTGACGCATACAGAAGACATAATCCATTGTGTGGAAGTAACACTTCTCGATGGTAATCACAGCGTTCGCAGCAATATGGCTACTCTGGTAACAGAAACTTGCACCCAATTCGCCTTCGACTTCCAGATTGTAGAAATGAAGGTCTTCCAGATAACTATTTAAACCTATTTCTTTAACTTTCAGTTTAGCCTGACCAATTTCACTGTCGCAAACCATCATCAGATGGGTTATAGCATCAGGGATCTGTATTTTTCCATCGGCAAAGGAATAAGTATCAGCAGTAAATGCCAGTGCAACCTTTCCGGAATTAGCACCCAGCAGCGCGTTTAATCCGGCAACATCTGTTACTGTAGATGCATCTACCACAACTTTTGTATAACCGGCAGGAATAGCGGAAGGCGCCTGCACCTTACCGGCTTCCCCATTTTCGCCGCCCTCATCATTCCATGGGGTAGAAGTATCTGTTTTGATCTCATCAATTGTTCCCACCGGAGAAGCACCAAGCCCGATATTAAACACATAGAGGTGTCCGGCTTTAAATTCGGTAATCGTACTCGATGATGGCATTGCCCACTGATACTTATCACCATCGGCATAGAATGTCAGAACAAGATTCCCCGGAGTTGTTGTAGGCAAAAGTATGGCTTCGCTAATGAGGCTGGAAGATGAAAACGGAATAATATCCTCTGTTGCCCTTTCATTGCTGAGCGTACCTGAAACGATATCAAAATCGGCAGCCGTATTCATTCCCTGAATAATAACACTTTCGAGTGTAGTCATACCCGTGCCCAGTGTTACGTTAATCTTCGCCTTACACAGCTGATGCGAAAATTTCATTGTCAGGCCGGAGTTTGTTATCTCGGTTGATGACAAACCTGGAGTTTTTGCCCACATCAGGTCATAATCAGAATAACCCGCGCTTTGATCGACAAGACCAACAGGATAAGTATAACCTGATACCGATTCGGTATATGGGTGGTATCCATAGAAATTAGCTGTCTCGCCGGGAATCTGTATGCCTACGGTTGCAGCTGTAAAAGAAGCGGTTGCTCCACCGGCTGCCGTTTGGTATTTCACATTATCAGCCTCATTCAGGGTGTATTCATCTGTACTGTTTAGCATATAAACACCAATAGCATCGTTTGGTTCCCATGCATTAGCCACGTCATTGAAACGGGTGGCAAACTTATTCCCTGCCGATTGAATGGTGATTATACCATCGCTACCGGACATACGTTCATGATCACTTTCGCTACAAGCTACAACAGTTGTGCCAATAGCTGTTAATAAAAGAATTTGTTTCAGTTTCATAATTGTCATTAAATTTATAATAAGGGTTAATATGTTTCCAGTTCTACAATGTCTTGCACCAACCAGTTCAGGTAGACTTCGATGTTATCGTATCCGATACTCAGGTCATGCCCGTTGGCATCGTTTGTGGTTGGATCAAGTTCCATTGCTATTTCCCAATCGTCCGGAATCCCATCGCCATCGGCATCCAACGGTTTTCTTTCGCTTTTTAGCGTTGGCCATGCCGACCAGTTAGCAGGTGCATTAGCTGGTCGGATATCATCCTGACTATCAATAATACCAGCGCGCGGATAACTTCCGCTGTTTTCCGGACTTAAACCTTTGTAAGTGGTTATACCGGCTTTAACTTCTTCTACTATACGAGTGTCCAATGCATCTCGGCTATACGAGCAACCTGCCGTTGCAAGTACTTTTTTGTAAGCGGTTTCCGCATCGTCCATCTTCAACAATGAAGCTGTAGTAAAAGGAACTTCTTGTTTCAAACCCAATAACGTTTGATTGTATTTGTCGTCAACATCCATTCCTTGCCAATTGTCTTCGGTCACGTTTGAATGATTATGGAAGTAATTACCCTCCACATAATATTTACCCCACTGATAGGTCATTACACCACCAACAGCCGTACTATCGGGAGAAATACCCAGAATACGGGTCATACTTTTGGTAGGTGTAGCCGTACCGGGTTTATAGTAGTTGTTTCTTATATTCATCAACATACTTTCCGCCCCGTAACAACCATTCTGGCTCCAGTTATAAGTTACATTATTGCAATACTCCGTTGGGATCTCCTCTTCGGCATGGGCACCTCCACAAAAACGAGGAGTGCGACTATCATGATGAGCCAACAGGTTGTGGTGAAACGTTGCGTTAAATCCACCCCACATCGCTCCATATCCATGTGAACCTTTACTGTGTCCGGCCAAACGCAGGCTTTCGGAAACAATACACCACTGCATGGTGAAGTTCTTATTATCATAGAAAGACGCACACTCATCGGTGGACCAACTTATAGAACAATGGTCAATGACAAGATCAGTAAGATCACGCCCATTTATAGCATCCGCACCATCAGCATTCAATTTATCAATATTGATATTACCCATTCGGAAACGCAGGAAACGAATCACGATATTGTTCGCTTTCAAATTGACGGGGAATCCTGCAACACAAATTCCATCTCCCGGAGCACTTTGTCCTGCAATGGTCAAGTCGCCATTATTGATATTGAGCACATCATTCAGGAAAATTGTTCCCGAGATATCAAATACAATATAACGTGCCCCGGATTGATTGATAGCCCAACGGAAAGTTCCCTCGCTTCCATCGTCAGCAAGTGAAGTTACCTTTAAAACCTTTCCCCCACGGCCACCGGTTACGTGTTTACCTCCTCCTTCAATTCCCGGAAAAGCATATGTATCACCTGGCTTTATGATTGGCTTCTCCGGTTCCTCATCAGTATTCTTTTCCGAATCTAATGGCCGCTTCACCGAAAAGTCATTGCTTTTTTCATCACAACACATCCAAGAAAAACTTATAAAAAGAAAGAGAAGCAGCATAAGTGTATTTTTAGTATTCATATATTTTGTTTATATCCGATTTATTAAAACTATATATTCTATCCATTTTAATACCACCTTGGATCACCTGCAGAATCTCTGCCGGAAAATGAAGCATCTTTAAAATGGAAATCTCCATTCTGGGGATCGACAAACAGATCAGTAGACGCACCGGAATATTCAGTAATATTCGTGAAGAAGAACTTATACAATGGCACATCCAATGTCAGATAGCAGTTCTCCGAAAAATCAAAACAGGAAGAATAATCAGCTGCCCCGGATCTTAATCCACCTCCTTTGTTCGGCCCGGAAATAATTGTATTACCGAAGTTAACCCGGGTTGGGATGACAAGGAAAGTAAACAATTGATCCATCAGGCAGTTTTCAGAATTGTATAGTGTGCAATGATCGATAGTAAACACGTCTATTATGGTTTCACCGGCATACAACTGCTTAGCTATTTCAAAGAAAGTACAGTTGGTAAATGCAATCTCACCAAACTTACCAAAGCCGTCTTTGCCAAGGCTGATAATACCGTATGTACCGGGAATATTAGAGATGACACAATCATTAAACTTCACGGATTCAATATCAACCCCATCGCCCGAACCCAAACGGAGTACACTTCTGCCCAAGTTTGTAATCTCACAACCATCGAAATAGAGGGATGTGAATTTATTTGCGGAAATGAAATAAGCATTGGTGTCACCATCAATAGAAACATTCTCAAAACCTATCGTTTCGGTCAACGTTGCAAAACCTACACTTTTCAAAATCAGTAATGGCTTCTTATCATCAGGCCCCGCACCAATGAATGTGATATTATCAATACCATTGGGTATAGTTACCGAACCCAGATTGTATGTGGCAGTGTTATCTTCAAACAACAGCCCTACACTTGAAACACCATCGTTTACACAAGCCGATAAAAGCGTAGCAACTTCCACACCGGTAGCATTTACCGGCACAACCACATTTCGGCCTTGATCCATACCCAATGTTTTCAATGTGAGAGTTCCTCTTACAACTATATCTTTATTAATCGTTATTCGGTAGGTTGTACCTGAAGAAAGATCACTAATAGTAGCCACTCCTTCTGCAATCTCAGTAGCACCAAGCTGTATGTCTTTTAACGGATCGTAAGAGTTTTTCTCCGCATTATAAATAGATACGCTCAGGTGAGTCACATCGGGTGTAGCCGCCCAAAACACTGTGATCTGATCCAATCCCCTTTCATTATCGGTAAAAAGTTGCTCGCCTGGTGTAGTGAACGCAAACGACATATAGGCCGATTCCAATCCATCCCGCTGATTTACCCCTTTCATTCGTACGGAGTATTCCGTAGATCCATTAAAACCTTCAAACAATGTGCGGTATTCTACTTTAAGGAGATTATCATTACCGGCAAAAATGGTAAGTGTATCTGCCAGTATATCTACTGTTTTAATGATGTTTTCAAATAGCATTGAGTCCTCACTGAATTCAAATACATATTTTGTAGCATTGGCTATCGTATTGTATTTAATTTCAATGGAAGTTGCCTTTATCTGGCTCTCTCCAAAATTCAAAGGCCTGAACAAACCCGCGTACTCTTTATCTTCTCCCCAGTCGTTTACATTTCTGTCGCATCCAGTAAAGCAAACAACAACCAGGCAAGCTAAAAGTGGGTATATTAATTTAAAGTTTTTCATATCCGTTTTTTTTGAAATTAAAAGCCATAAGAGTTTTCGAACGCACCTTTAGACCGATAGACATCTTCATAGAAAATAGCATAGACGTGACGATAATTACACATACCATTGCCCAGAGAGTGTTGCTTTAGAAGATCCTGTATTTCACTTCCATATTGCATTTTGCCGGTCAACCCGGAATAATTGTAACTGGCATTCAGTCCGGTAGCCGATACAATAATACTCACAGGAGTATCCCTATATTTAGTATTACTACTGTTTTCCTTTTTTACAAACTCCTCGGGGAACCAACTTATAGACTCGTAACCACTCCCGGGATTGGTAATACCTCCATAGTAATCAATGGAAGCCTCATCAATAAACTCGTTATCCTTGTATTTGTAATAAACCGTTGTAGGAAAATCAGAAGGCTGATAAACCTTATCAAATATAGTCACAGGCTTTTTATAGTCTATCATTAGACACAAGGCTTCCTTCATAGCTTCAATCTTTTCGTATAACAGTCCCCAGCGAATCAGGTCCTGTTTACGGATACCCTCACCGCCAAATTCCCAGGCACGTTCGTTGACTATAGCATTAAAGAAATCCGGGTCATAGTTAGTAACCTCTGCCGATCCTGCACCAAAAGCCCTTTCGCGTACTTTTTCCAATGCGGCGCGAGCCGTAATACGAGCCACTTCGTTTTGAGTATCAGGGCCATAAAGTTCATTTCGAGCTTCGGCATACATCAAAAGAATATCCGGATAACGCATCATGATCCAGTTAATACCGGTAGAAATACGTGTGGTAGCTGTTTTGAAAAGTGTCAGGTATTGATCGGACATCCAGAAAATACGCCACTTACCATTACGGACATCCATAATATCGTTGGACATAATCTCTTTATTGTCCGAAGAATACGACCGCCAAACACAGGTTACATCCCGGCGCTTATCATTACGTCCAAAAGAATAAAAGTAATAAGCCTGATGTGTCATATAATTCCCTCCTAAACTTCTGCTACCGTATTTGGTATTTGCGGCAACAGAATATCCCGTAGTAGCACCCACATCACCAGAGTTTCCAACTCCATGTCCGATTTCAAACATATTTTCATGATAAGGGTTGTAGTCTAGGCGGCACACGGTTTTCCATACGTTTTCAAAATCCGGATCAAGCTGATGCGGGTTTTCGGAATCACCAATAACTTCGGCACATTGTTGGTCTGCTATAGCAAAGAAGTCCTTCCAGTCTTTTCTTCTACCCACGAAATAACCATTCATTTCTTCAAAGTCCGGATGTGCTTCAACACCCTCACTTGGGAACAGGTTTCTATTGCGAATGGTCCATCCACCCGCATATAAGGCTACGCGAGCCAGAAAACCTTTTGCATAACCTTTAGTAATTCTTTCTACGTTATATCCATCGTTTCCCAACCAGGGGAGATAGTTCACCGCCTCCTGCATATCTCTCACGATAGCCGAAAGAATAGAGTCTTTGTCTACTTTTGCCGTATAAACGTTAGACAAATCCGAGTTTGATGATGCATCCCTGTAAGGAAAATCGCCGTATAATCTCACAAGCTCAAAGTTGGCCATTGAGCGTAATACCAGCGCTTCACCTAAATAAGGCTTCATCTTGGTGGGATTAGTTTCCAATAAAGGTGAATTGCGAATACCCTCTACTGCAAGTGTTGCCAATTCGGCATAACTAAAAAAGTTATTCCAGCGGGTATTATAATTATTGGCATTGCTATAATAATTGGCCGGAGCCGTATTGCCCGAGCTGGCACTATAACCGGATGCCGTGAATTTCTGCATGCATTCAATATCGGTAATACCTTGCCAAACGGTCATGGTACTTGAAAACGCACCGGGAAGTGAACTGTATACTCCCATCAATGCGGATTCTGTCATAGCCAATGTGGTAAACACATTTTCCGAGCTCTGCACGGAGGGTGATTCTGTGCTCAAAAAATCGTCCATACAAGATGAAAGGAGCACAGCAGAAAGTAATGTAATGGATATTATCTTTTTCATTGTTGATATATTCTAATTAAAATGTAAGATTAAGGCCGAATACATAAGAATGCGCTTTAGGATAAGCAGAATAGTCGACACCCGGTGTTAACGGAGAACCTTTACGGGTGTTTACTTCCGGATCCTGTCCAGAATACTTCGTCCAGCAATACAAGTTATTTGCCGTAGCATATATACGCAGTTTTTTGACTGCAAACTTCCGTGTCCATGCTTCGGGTAAGGTGTATCCCAATGTCACGTTACTCACTCGAAGGAAAGACCCGTCTTCTATAGCCCAGTCCGTTAGGACAGTTGTATTGGCCAATGGGTGCCAGATACTGGCATTTTGGTTCAATTCTATATACCGTTCCGGATTCGCGTTCTTACCATACATCATATTCTCTCCGGTATCCGGGTCAATAAGTGTCCAGCGCTTATCAACATTCATAATGGTACTCAGATTGTTATACTTCTTTGAACCAGCGTATGATGTATTATCAATCTTATTGGCATTATAAACATCATTACCATAAGAAAAATTGAACATAGCCGAAAAATCAAATCCTTTATAGCCGGCGTTCAAGCTAAATCCTCCCGTAAACTTAGGTAAAGCGCGTCCGATGATTGTACGGTCTTCATCTGGGTTGATAACTGTTCCTTCACCACTCAGTTTTTTTAGCTTGATATGACCAGGGCCAAATGTATTTTCGCCTTTAGTCAAAACAGATGAACAATCAATAACGCCTTCATTGAGTATCCATTTCATTTGTGTAGGATTCCATGTAAAATCATTTTCAGTATAGAATCCATCGACAACATAGCCATACATCAATCCCATTTCATCCCCCACACGAACACGATAGTCATCGGAACCAACTTCTACCCCCCAACCTGATGAAGCGATCATTTCGGGATTTCCGTCCAGTTCATTCACCCGGTTCTTGTTGAAAGCAATGTTGAAACTACCTCCGACATAGAAATCATTTTTTTCAAAAATTGTTCCATTGAGCGCTATTTCAACACCCCGATTGGTTGTCTTACCCAGATTCATATATTGGGATTGGAATCCGGAACTATATGGAAGGTCAACCTGAAGAATCAGGTCTTTGGTTATATCATTATAAAGATCCACAGTGAAATTCAACCGATTGTTGAAAAAGCTGGCATCTATGCCCACGTTAGCCGAATATTTAGTCTCCCACGTCAAATTTTCGTTCTTTAGCCGCGAACTTGGTTTAAGCGCGCTTGTTGCCGTATTATTGATATAATATTGGTAGTTGGAACGACTCTCTATTGAATAGTCCTGACGCCAGTAAGAGCCCACTCGCGCATTACCCGCCGCACCATAGCCCAAGCGCAGTTTCAGATCGGAAAGCCATTTCTCAACCGGTTTCATAAAGTCTTCACTTGAGACGCGCCATGCCAGCGACCCTCCGGGAAATATTCCCCATCGATTATTCGGAGCAAATACATTCGTACCATCGGCACGCAGATTAAAAGTTGCATAATATTTGTGATTATGGCTATAATCAAAACGGCCAAAGTAAGAAGCTGTACGACCCGGCTCACCGATCGTAGTATACGTTGGAGATGGTGTGCCATAATTCCACATGGCAAGAACATCTTTGGCTGTGAAATCCTTCGGATAGAATTTTGAATAAACCTGCATTTCATCGGTTGCCCTACTATTCATTTCCTGTCCAAGCAACACTTCGAAATTGTGGTCTTTTATTTTTCTTTTATAGCTAAGCAGGTTCTGAATGGTCCAGGAATACCCTTTGTATTCGTTACGCTGTGCAACCGGATAACCACCATTATTACTTGATTCGCCCGTACCGTTTAACCAAACATTGTCAGTATGATCACGGGATAGCCCGTAAGAACCTTTCAGTTCATATTTCAGTCCTTCAATTATTTCCCAGGAAAGACCAACATTGTAGGTGTTAGAAAGTCGCTTTTGTTTTTTATATTCATTCACTACATTGTAGATCGGATCGTTCAATGATCCTAAGGTTTCCGTATCAGTTGTTAACTCGTCAGAGCCTAAAGCGTCATCCTCTGCCATTGAATCCAAGCCATATATCGGGGCATACTTTACGGTGTTCCTCAACATTTTCTTATAAGCGACATTAGGACCGGTAATCACAGTATGAGTTAAACGGGTTTGGAAATTAACGCTAAGTTTCTTAGTTAAGTTATGATTTACTTTCAACGTAACATTATCTCTGGCATATTCGGAGTTGAGCATGATATAATCTTCATCATCGCGTGTATAGTTAAGGTTATACCGGGTATCTTTCGTACCGCCGGATATATTCAGATTATAGTTCTGCTTCACACCCGTGTTACCATACAGCTGATCTTGCCAGTTATTCCCTTTTAATGAACGATAGATATTCCGATCGGCCCATGGCCCGTAGGTTTCATCCCCCACTCCTAACTCGCGCTGGTAGTATACAAATTCATATGGAGACATCATATCATACATATTGTATACCTTATTAAAACCAATATAAGAATTGAAAGAAACCTCCCTCCCAACTTTTCCACTCTTGGTAGTTATCAGAATTACGCCATTGGAACCTTTGGCTCCATAGATTGCAGTGGAAGACGCATCCTTCAATACGTCCAGACTATGTATATCGCTTGAAGGAATGTCATCAATACTACTCACAGGAAATCCATCAACAATATAAAGCGGAGAATTATCCTGCGTTATGGAACCACCACCGCGAATACGAATCTGGATTTCGGCATCCGGAGAGCCATCGGTAGTAGTCACGCTCACACCAGCTAGGCGTCCGCTAAGTGCAGATGCTACAGAGGAGACCGGAATATCACTAAGGGTTTTGCTATCTACCGATGCGATAGAGCCTGTAAAGTCGGCCCGACGTGCCGTACCATAACCAATAACTACCACTTCGTCAAGTGTTTTGGAATCCTCCTGCATCACTATATGTAGATTGCCGGTTTTTACTTCAACACGTTGGGTAATCATTCCGATATAGCTTATCTCTAACTGCTTTATAGTAGAAGGTAAAGAAAGTGCAAAGTTACCATCTAAATCAGATATGGCTCCTGCGCTTACACCAATAGCCTTAACAGAGGCTCCGATAACCGGAAGACCTTCCTGATCGAGAATTGTGCCTTTTACATTCACATTTTGCGCATAAAGAAGGTGGGCATTAAATAGAAGTAGAATGAATGCCAAAAAAACTTCTTTTATTCCGCACGTAATACTACCTGCTTTCATGTATTAATTTTAATTAGTTCAATGAGTTGTTAACTTTGGCAAATATATAGCTTCTCCGGTTTAAGGCTGTTTAATATTTATTCATTGTTGTACAAAAAATAAAAGCTCATAGAAATAACTGTTAAACGCACGATACGTGCCTAAGCGTATTCTTACAATATTTATTCTTAATTGTGCGATATTTGTTCTATCTCCAAATGGAATGAATGGGATGGAACAATTTCTAATAATAATTTCTATTTTTGTATATACCTAAAATCAAAGTACATGAAGAAGCTGATTATTTTTGCTGTAGCTCTAATGCTTGCAAACCACATACTCGCACAAAGCATGTTTACCGTTACACATTATGGCATAAACGAAGGTTTATCCCATAAAATGGTGAAAAACATCGAGCAAGACAGTAAAGGATACATCTGGCTAAGCACCTGGAATGGCATTAACAAATTTGATGGCTATACTTTCAGGGATTTTAAATCCTACACTCAGGATAAAATCAGAATGGGAAATAATCGTATTGAAAGTATTAACGTAAGCTCTAGAGATAATATATGGGTATATACTTATGACGGTCTTGTTTATCTATTCAACCCGGATAAGGAGATGTTCGAAGATGTCTTCTCTGATCATCAGAACAAATTTATAAAGCGGGTAAAATGCCTTAAGAATGGAATTACATGGATAACTACCGAAAGCGGAGATTTATACCGGATAGACGAGAATATACCTAACTATAAAGACAGTATCAGGTTTTATGGAAGAACTATTCATCCGTATATTGGAGATAACATATACGACATCTTCCTTGATTCGGATGGTGATGAATGGATCATCACCAACAAAGGCGTAACAACTATAGGCAACAAAAAAGTAACAAGCAATATATCATTTCAATACATACATGAAGTTGGAGGCTCCATCGTTTTAGGATCATCCAATGGCTATCTGGCGCAATATTCTGCAAATGGACAAATAACTCCTTTACTCCTGCCTACGCAATTGAAAGTCATCAACAGAATAAAAGAAGTAAACAACGAAAAACTTGTTATTATTACACCAACCGAAATTCTTACCTACAATGCAAAGAACAAAAGCTTAGTATCCAGCCAACTTGAAGGCAATGAAGAGTTTATCTCTTCCGAAAGGTCTTATGCAGACAGCAAGGGCATTGTATGGCTATATGCTACCGGTAGAAAAATCATCCGGTACGACTCGAACAACAATCGGATAGAGCGCTTGACATATCCCGATTTTTCGGACATTCAAACGATAAACAGCTCAACACGTTTCTTTCACGAGGATGAATGCGGGCAGATCTGGTTATTATTGAGAGAAGGTGTGTTTTGTTACTATGACCCTGCTACGTATACCATTAAACCGGCTGTTTATAACCACGCAGGGAAAAAAAGAACATATACACTCAATGGCAGAAATCATTATGTGGATACACACAGAAATTTGTGGATCATCACCAGAGACGGGATTGATAACCTTTCTTTTAGAAAGAAGGATTATGAATGGATTGCGGCTTCATCTACAGATGATAGAAACGCAGGATTGTACGAAGAAAAGGAAGTCAGAGGAATATTTGAGGATGAATTGAACCGTTTATGGCTGGGTATAAAAAACAATAAGGTAGAAATATATGATAAAGATTTAAATTATGTAGGTAATTTAACGCAAGATGGTAGAATCGTTGCTAACCATAACCTTGTATTCGGAGCCGGTATTTATTGCTTCTTTAAAGACAAAGAAAATAACATCTGGATGGGATCAAAAGACAAAGGATTATTCAGATTACGCTCTAAAAACAGTATGAATTATGAAGTGGAACAATATACTCATTCTGCGAAAGATAAATATAGCATCAGTTCAAATTCCATTTATTCCATAGTTCAAGACTCACGTGGAGGTATATGGATTGGGACTTTTGGTGGTGGCATCAATTACATTGAGTTTTACTCCAATAACAAAATTAGATTCGCCCATGCGGGAAACAGGCTAAAGAATTATCCGATCAACAGATGCAAACAAGTAAGATGTATCTCCGAGACAAGTGATGGAGTTCTGATGGTTGGAACCGTGGGAGGACTTGTCACTTTTTCCACAACATTCGACAAGCTGGATGAAGTGTCATTCTTTCTCAATATCTGCGAGGTCGACCGCACGGATTGTCTGAGTAATAACGATGTTACCAATATCTTTCAGGATAGCAGAAAGAACATTTATGTTGCTATATTCAGTGGCGGAATTGATGTTATATCCGAACCTCAGGAATTGTTATCTACCGATATACGTTTTCACAATTATAATAAAACAAATGCGTTACTTTCAGACCTGTCTCTGTGGGTAACCGAAGACAAAAAAGGCAACATCTGGATTGGTTCGGCTAATTCATTCACTAAATTCGATCCGGCAACAAACACGTTTGACGGATTTACGCGGGATTATTTAAAAACTTTTTTTGAAATCGGTGAAGCTGTTCCTCTCATTGATCACAGCGGGAATCTGGTTTTTGGAACTACAAACGGGGCATTGCGCCTTTTACTCGATCAAATTCAAAAGAGTAACTTCTGCCCTCCTATTGTATTCACGGGAATAAACATACAAAACAAAAATCTTACGAATGAATATACTTCATTTGGTTTAGACAGGCAGCTGCTTAATCCTAAAGAGAGGAATATTACAATTTCATTTGCATCTTTGGATTACTCGAACCCTAATGCGATACAATATGCATACAGACTAAAGGATACAAGTAATGACTGGATTTATATTGATAGGAATCGTTCGGCGAGTTTTGTTAATCTCCCCAAAGGGCATCATATATTCGAGGTAAAATCAACCAACGGAGACGGCGTATGGATGGACAATGTAACATCGCTGCCTATATACGTTATTCCAGTATTTTGGGAAACGAAACTTGCTTTGATAATATATATACTTGCATTCGTACTCATCATTTTCTTGATTGTATTTATCATAACCTATATCCTGAATTTACGTAAACAAGTTGATTTCGAGCAGAAACTAACTACACTAAAACTTAAATTCTTCACAGACATCTCTCATGAATTACGAACTCCATTAACCTTGATCGCAAATCCTATAGACGAAGTGATCAATAACGAAACGTTATCCGAAAGCGGAAAAGAAAATATGAATACGGCCAAACAAAACACCAACCGGATGCTAAGGCTAATCAATCAGATATTAGATTTCAGGAAGATACAAAACAATAAAATGAAGGTGTTCATTGAACAAATAAATGTAATACCTATTGTAGAAAGAGTTTTCGAAAACTTTCATGGAATAGCTGCTCAAAACCAAATCAACTTTTCGTACGAGGCAAACAATAAATCGGTGGTACTGTATACGGATATCGACAAAGCAGAGAAAATTCTGTTCAACTTGTTATCCAACGCTTTTAAATATACACCTAACGGAAAAAGGATCACACTAACTACGCGAGTGGAGAAAGATGATTTCATTATCAAGGTTCAGGACGAAGGATCAGGGTTTGACATACGGAAAACCGATATACTCTTTAAACGCTTCGAAACAAATAATGATGCCGACCCTAATGTATCTTCCGGAATAGGACTTTCATTAGTAAAAGAACTGGTGGGTTTGCTGCACGGGCACATTGAAGTACAAAGCACTAAAGACGTAGGAAGCGCTTTCACCGTAAAACTACCCATGAGTTATGAATTATTTTCTGATGATCCTAATGCCGAACTCATATTGAGTAATTACAATGATGTTGAGAATAAAACCGAAGATGATCAAGTTAAGGAAGAATATGAAAACAGGGAAATCCGAATCCTTATCATTGAGGATAATGATGATTTACGCAGACTCATTAAAAACATTCTGAATAAAGATTATAAGGTACTTGAAGCCAGGAATGGCAAGGAAGGACTTGATATTACATTGAATATGTATCCGGATATTGTTGTCAGCGATATCATGATGCCCGAAATGGACGGGGTGGAATACCTGGATACGGTGAAGAAGAATCATGAGATATCTCATATACCGATCATTTTGTTGACAGCAAAATCTTCTATTGAAGATCAGGTGAAAGGCATGGAATATGGTGCGGATGACTATATCACAAAGCCTTTCAGCTCAACCTACTTGAAAGTCAAAATAGCATCGCTCATTAAACAGCGGGAACTCTTGCGAGATTACTATTTAACGCAAAAGGGAATAAACATACAAATTCAACCCAATAAAGAATGGGAGCCTTCGATACCCAAAATTACAAACTATGATGATGAGTTTATTACGAATGTTATTCAGGGCATAGAAGATAATATTGAAAATCCGGATTTCAAGATAGAAGCCCTTGCCGCTAACTTGAACATGAGCAGATCTGTGTTTTACCGGAAAATCAAAGCAATTATTGGTCTGTCTCCCATCGATTTTGTGAAGAAGATTCGTATAAAACGAGCCGTTCAATTGTTGGAAACACAACAGTTTAATGTAGCAGAAGTGGCTTTCAGGAGTGGATTTACAACTCCACAGTACCTAAGCAAGGTATTTAAAGATATGATGGGATGTTCTCCAACCGAATACATGCAAAATCACGCCATCAAGAACACACCCTAACAACACCTTATATCTTTAACCATCAACAACTTGCGTTTACCT
>DAIMFE010000004.1:0-85985 GCA_036724805.1 Bacteroides sp. | reverse complement strand
CCCGCGGAAATAATTCAATATTTATTCAATTCTTCCTGTATCATCACTGAATTTTAGATAAGCTTTTTTCCCTTCGGCAGCTTGTATAGATTCTTGGTCGCCACCTTTGCCGCGATAAACAATTTTCCCATCGAAAATGTTGAATTCGGTTTGCCACCAATCGCATCCTTCCAGTTTAATACATATCCTAAGCGCTCCTGCATTCAGTGCTGGTGAAACATAAGAGTCGCCTTGCAATACAAATTTATCCGCATCGGCCAATTGATTATCCCAACCCCCGGCAGCACAATCGCCTATTACATAAGGTACAGGTTCTGAGAGTACAATTTTCTTAAGAACAGATTTTTTATCTTCGGATAATGTTGTTATAACTACTACCTGATAATAACCCGCTTGTTCTATTTTCAGATTGTTACCACCAGATTCGTACTCCCCATAGCCAATAGCATCTTCGGTAGCTACCCCAAAGTCATCACCATTCCATGCCATAGCACTATTAAATTTCATTTCTGCTCCTGCTTCGAAGTAATAAATACCCCAGAACATTCCATCGTGACTATGTACAGGTGTCATTTCGGGAGCAACCGCCCAATCCCATCCTTCACTGAAAGGAGAGCCATTGATAAACATCGTTTCAGGAAGTTCGGCAGAAGAAGTGTCTTCACCGGTAAGATCTGCTTTCCCGGAAAATAATCCTGAACGTAAATCCAACTGCAAGATAACATCATAAGTACCTTTCTTATCTAGTGAGAAGTTTTCTCCACCGCCAAGACATTCGGAGAACGCAGCTGTTAGAGGCAATACCGATCTCGGGTCAGAAGTGTTGCCCATATTTGAATGGATGGTAACTGTGGCTCCACCATAAGGAATGGCAATTCCCCATGATTGCGCATATCGAAATTTAATTTGTTTTTTATCAAGAACCGCATCTTTTAAAGTCATTTCCACAATAGCTTGCTCTTCATTAAAATTTTGGGTCATAACGGTTTCCGAATCCCATCCACCCGGGGTAGCATCACCTATAACACCAAATTTTGCAGGAACAATAGTAAGCTGATTATCAGCGTTATTCATAGCTACATAATATAATCCATCCTCAGATACGGTAAAGCCCGATGCATCTGCTTGGAGGTCTACTGTTTCAAATGGAGATGTGGCAACGGATGTTCCTTTACCATATGAAATTTGATTACCTTCGGTGTCAACCTTTAAAATAGAAAACTCCTTACCGGCTTTGATCCAGGTGTAAATTCCGACCACATTTGTTCCTTCGGGAGCATTATCTAATGCAGCTGCTTTCAGTGATGCAGAAGTAGCTACTGCACTATATATCAATGCTTCCCCAGTAACATATGTTCCGGGCTGGATATCAGTAATAATTTTCCAATTCTCATTATCTTCACAGCCTGCCAATACAATGAGTGGCAGAATAAGTGTGGCTATATATTGAAATATTTTTTTCATTTGAATAATAGTTTTAATAACCATGATTTTGGGATAATTTGGTATTTAAGCTCAATACATCTTCATGTATTGGGAACACGGTTGTATATCCGTTTGCTTCGTTTGGAAGTTGTGGCCTGTCGGTATAACCTCTGGTAAATTTACCAAAGCGAACCAAATCCTGTCTGCGTAACCCTTCCCATGCAAATTCGCGAAGCCGTTCGTCTAAGATGCTTTCAAGTGTGGCTTTCAAGTTAGTTGAAGCTCCCACACGAGCCCTTATCATATTCATTTCTTCATCTCCCGATTGTCCGTTGCGAACTTTTGCTTCACACTTCATAAGAACCACATCAGCATATCGGAATAAAACAATATCATTGCTCTGCAATTTCCCATCGTTTGTAGCGGCAGCATCTAATTCATATTTCTTCATACGAGCTCCCGCGGTTTTTTCTGCTGCTTTTCCGGAAAGATCCAATGCGATTTCAGCCGGAATATATTCTAAATCCGTACCATCATCTAATTTAATATACCCATTAGGACCCTCCACTTTACCGGCATAATATGTAAGATCAAAACGGGGATCTTGCGATGAAGTACCGTAACCAAATGCATCTAAAGCTTCTTTAGTTGCCGAAGAACCATTCCAGCCGCCTTGACCATAAGTATTGCCATGATTGTAATGACGTGATCGTATTAGGTTAAAGAATTCATTTGCATATAATGCTGCATCCATAGGAATCGTAAATATATTCTCAACAGAACTTTCATTCTTCAATGAGAAATTAGATGCGAAATCAGGAGCTAATGTGTAGCCTAAATCTTTAATTTTATCACAATAAGCTATAGTTGCTTCCCACGCATTCATTTCGTTTCCATCTACTGTGAATTTGATATTCTTTCCGTTTGGTTGGTTACCGTCTGTCCAATTATCATGGGTATATACTTCAGCGTTTAATGCTAATTTAGCTAAAAGAAAATAGGCAACAGGTTTGGTTATTCTACCATAATATTCTCCATTTAGATTACTGTGCGCATCATTTAATTGCGATACGGATTCTTGAAGCTCTGTTTTTATGAATTCGAAAACTGTGCTTCTTTCTGATTGAACAACGTCTTCCATTGCTGTAGATGAAGAAGTTACTAATGGAACACGGGCAAATAAATCAAGTAAATAATAATAGTACATTGCTCTGAAAGCTCTTATTTCCGCAATATAAGGAGGTAATGTTGTGTTTTCAGGATCTTTTTCGAGTAAAAGATTTAATTTATCCAACGAGTTATTGGCAAGCGCGATAACTTTATATAGGTAATCCCATGATCCTTTGATTAAATCATTTTTTGTACCCCAATTGTGTTTAAATACATTTTGCCATAATCCACCATCATACCAGTCACCACCACGGGTGGGAAGCATTGCTTCATCAGTTGTAAAAGTGTTCAGGTCATAGATACCACGGTCTGCGCCTTGTAGTCCTGCACCACCCGAATTGCTTCCTACTTGACCATACAGAGAAGCAACATAAGTTAGATATACCAACATAGGACTTTTGCTGGCTTCTTCTTCTGTTATCTGATCTTTTGGTTTTTCGTCCAGAAAAGAATTACAGGAAGAAAAAGTCGACAAGAATGCTGCTGCCATTAGCAGACTATATATGATTTTTCTTTTCATAATGTTCAAAATTAAAAGTTAACACTAAATCCCAATGAATAAGTGCGAGATAATGGATAAAATCTCTTGTCGTCAATACCCAAATCATCGCCAACAATGGTGCTGTTAATCATTGGTGAAAGTCCGGAATAATTAGTTATTGTAGCAAGATTGTTTACGGAGAATGTAAGACGCATGGAATTAATATGCTTAATTTTTGAAGCATTGATATTCCATCCCAATGTTACATAATCGAAATGTAAATAATCGCCTTTTTCCAACCAATAATCTGTAACAGTTTGGTCTTTGATATTCTTTTGGGGAGCATCTTTCATTACATTGTATGTTGGAAACTGACTCATATTCATGTATGACAGAGAAGTTCCGTTGTATATTTTATGTCCGAAAGCACCATTCATTTGAACTTGTATATCAAATTGTTTGTAACGGAAGTTAATATTAGATCCCAAATAGAATTTAGGCATTGCCTGTCCTGCGATATATCTGTCTTTTCCGTCTGCTATGTCAACTCCTTCAACTCCATCGATATCTTTGATATGATAAGTATAGTCGCCAAATCCATTGTCAATCAAGCCTTCACTTTTAGGTAAATAAAATACACCCACGGGCTGGCCAACCATTTGATAAATAATTTGATTATGACCTCCGATAAAGCCGGCACCATTCATACCCCCCAGGTTCATATACTCTTTAGCAGTCATTTTTTCTCCCATGTAAGTACCATCTAAGGATAAAAGTTTATTCTTTTGGAAAGCAAGATTGGCATTAATATTCAATTCCATATCTTTCTTTTTTATAGCAACACCGCCAATAGCAAGTTCCACACCGGTATTTCTCATGGCTCCCATATTTGCCAGTAATGTAGGGTAAGCAAATGGTGGCACTTTTACATCGTACTTGTAAAGAAGATCGGTTGTCTTAGAATTATAATAATCAAAGGTAAATGTTAACCGTTCATCAAACAAACCCAGATCAAAACCAATGTCGAATGTTTTCTTTACTTCCCATTTTAAATCGGGATTATGATTTCTTTGAATAGCTAACGTAACATATTGAACGCCATCTACAGTAGTTTGTTTGTCGGGTGCCATTAATGGTAATGAGTTGTAAGATTCAATGGCATCCTGATTACCGGAAAGACCGTATCCGGCACGTATTTTCAATTGGCTGATAAAATCAATTTCTTTTATAAATTCTTCGTTACTTACTACCCATGCCAATGAAGCCGAAGGGAAAAAAGCCCACTTATTGTTTTTTCCAACTTTTGAAGAGCCATCGGTACGGAGGTTTACTGTCGCGATGTATTTATCATTGTACACATAATTAAAACGTCCCATAAAGGAGGCCAATTTATGGTCATTGTAATAAGAAGTATTGTCGCCCCATTTCCATACTGCCCCGGCTTTCAGATTATCATACCCAAAAGCATCAGTAGCAAATCCGCGAATAGCTGCGCCAAATCCGGAATAAGCGTATTTCTGAATTTCAGCTAATCCTAATACATCAATATAGTGATTGTTGATTTCTTTTTTGTAAGTCAGCATCAGGTTAGCCATCATGGTTTCGGCTTTGTTGTCATCTCTTTTTGCTTCTCCACGGCTACCAATACCTGCCTGAATAGTTGTTGGAGTGTATTTTTTATTCTCTTTTACATTGTATGTATAAGAACCGAAAGCACTCAGTTTCAAATCATTAGTAATACTATAGGTTAACCTGAGGTTTGCATTTACAAATGCATTTGTTTCTCTGTCATTAATTTCAAGGCGTCCTAATGGATTATGTACCTCGTTAGCATTAGCATTTTCATCCCATGTACCGGTTTCTGGATTAACATGATTGGGGAATGTAGGATTATAAGACGCTGCAGAATAAAATGTTTTTTGGTAATCATTTACATACCTGTTCTTCTTCATAGAGCCGAATAAGCCAAAGTCTATCTTCAGTTTATTATCGAACATATTCTGAGTTGCATCAATTTTTGCAGTGAAGTTCTGCATTTCATTGTTCTTAATAATACCTTTCTGATCAATCACTCCAATAGAAGCCCGATAGTTAGAATCATCATTACCATTTGAAAATGAAACCCGATGGTTTTGAGTATAACCAACTCGTTGCATCTCTTCAATAAAATTAGTGTTGTTTCCTTTGTCCAGAATAGCAATTCCTCTGGTTTCTGCTGCCGCGCGGTATTGTGCTGCATTCATCATCTTCAGATTTTTGTACACATTTTCTATGCCGAAACTTCCGTCATAGTTAAGAGTTTTAATACCATTTTTACCTTTAATAGTGGTTACAACTAATACACCAGACGCTCCACGAGATCCGTATTGCGCAGTTTCAGAAGCGTCTTTCAAAACTGTAAAACTCTCAATGTCGGCAGGAGATATGGCATTTAGCATATTCAAATCTCCAAACACGCCATCAATAATAACCAAAGGATCATTTCCACCGGTAAGAGAAGTAGTGCCACGCACACGAATAGCAGGTGAGGCGGTTGGGTCGCCACCGGTTTTCTGTATATTAACACCTGCAATTTTACCTTTAATGGCTTGTAGAGGATTCACCACAACACCGGCATTCATTTCATCGCGACCAACGCGCTGAATAGCGCCCGAGACTGTTCTTTTGCTTCCTACAGCATAACCAATAACAATAACATCATCAAGAAATTCCGTGTCTTCGCTCATTGTAACATCCAGAACAGTATTTTGAACTGTAATAGATTGTTCTTTGTATCCAATAAAAGAGAATACTAATGTTTCGCCTTTACCGGCATTAATTGAATAAGCACCGTTTATGTCAGTGATAGTACCCAGCGAAGAGCCTTTTACAACAACATTCGCACCTATCACAGGATCACCCAGCGCATCTTTTACATGCCCTTTTACAGTAATCTCTTGCGCATAAACACCTAATGACAAGAAAAACCCCAGTAGGGGAAGAATCATTCGTAGGATTCTAAGATTAACTTGCTTCATGCATTCTAATAATTAAAGTTAACGATATTATAATATAAATTCTCAAAGATCGAATATAAAACGTTAGATGTGTTGTGCTTGTTCTAACGACTGAACAAAAATAAAGGTTACATTTATTGAAATGGTACTATTTTATTTAAAACAAGGTTAGCACTTATGCAATCGTTTGCATGACCTTGCGAGAGAAAAAGCCCCTAGTAATTAAACGATTACACTGATATTGTAATATTTTTGTCCGTATAGATAGGAAGTTAGCTAAATTTGTTATCTGTTATCTATGATAATGTAATACCTTTGACTTTTTTAACCACTACCATGAACAAACCACAGATTACCATCAAAGATATTGCCCGGGCGTTGGAAGTTTCTCCTTCCACTGTTTCGCGTGCCCTGAAAAACAACCCTGATATAAGTCGAAAAACGCGGGATGCAATCCATAAATACGCCAGCGAACATAATTATAAACCAAATGTTCTGGCTCTCAATTTAAGAACCAATAAATCAAACACCATTGGAGTGATTATCCCTCAATTGGTTCATCATTTCTTTTCGTGTGTGTTAAGTGGGATTGAAGAAACCGCAAGTAAAGCAGGATATAATATCTTGGTGGCACAAAGCAACGAAAAATACGAAAAGGAAGTTAAGATTGTTCGCTCTTTTCTCGAAGCCAGAGTTTGCGGCGTGATTACTTCTCTGGCTAAGGATACTACACAATACGATCATTACCAGGAACTCTTAAACAATAATATACCGATTGTGTTTTATGATAGAATATGTACAGGTATTAATACGGAACGGGTAGTAGTAGATGATTATGCCGGCTCTTTTGCCGCGGTTGAATACATGATTCAAACCGGATGCAAACGTATATTCTTTTACAGCAGTCCACCACATCTGGAAATATCTAAAAACAGAAGGAACGGTTACCTGGATGCAATGAAGAAATATAAAATTCCTGTAAACGATGATATGATTAGATACTGTGATACCCGCGAGCAGGCTATTGCCATTACACCAGACCTCTTGGAAAGCGATACTACACCCGATGGCTTTTTTGCAATAAACGATGAAACAGCTGCCGGTATTTTGTATGCCTGCAAATTGGCGGGAGTTAAAGTTCCGGATGAAGTATCCATTTGCGGATTTACTGATGGAGCCATTGCGCAGAGCACCGATCCTAAGCTCACCACCGTAGAACAACACGGTCAGGAGATAGGTAAGAGCGCTATCGATATATTGATTAGCAAGCTGGATGATGATAAAGGTGTAAGAAGTCCTAATAAGATAGTAAGAACCAATCTTGTAGTACGTGGAACAACCAAGTAACCTACAAATTCAAAAAACTCAAAAACTCAAATACATGAAAGCAAAGCCCGATTTAAGCTTCTGGAAACTATGGAACCTAAGTTTTGGTTTCTTTGGAGTACAAATAGCTTACGCGTTACAAAGCGCAAACATTAGTCGCATCTTCGCAACATTAGGTGCCGATCCTCATAACCTTAGTTATTTTTGGATACTTCCGCCACTTGCCGGCATTATAGTACAGCCCATTGTGGGGTCGGCCAGTGATAAAACATGGACACGATTTGGCCGCCGCATACCTTATTTGTTCATAGGAGCACTTGTCGCGGTATTGGTAATGTGTTTGCTTCCCAATGCCGGTAGTTTCGGAATGACGGTAGCCACTGCAATGATCTTCGGACTGGTATCGCTTATGTTTCTGGATACCGCTATCAATATGGCTATGCAGCCTTTCAAAATGCTGGTTGGAGATATGGTGAATGAAAAGCAGAAAGGGTTGGCATACTCCATTCAAAGTTTTTTGGTAAACGGTGGAAGTTTGGTAGGCTACCTCTTACCGCTTCTTTTCACAGCCATTGGTATAGCAAATGTAGCTGCTCCGGGAATGATTCCGGATTCGGTTATCTATTCCTTTTATATTGGAGCTGCGATTTTGATAGGATGTGTGCTCTACACAGTGGCGAAGGTAAAAGAGATGCCACCGAAAGAATACGAAGAGTTTCATGGTATAACAGCTGCGGAGAAGGAAGAGAAAACAGACTTTCTTTCTCTGTTAAAACATGCGCCTAAAGTTTTTTGGACGGTGGGCTTGGTTCAGTTCTTCTGCTGGGCGGCATTTATGTACATGTGGACCTATACAAACGGTGCAATAGCAGAAAACGTATGGGGTACTACCAATCCTCACAGTGAAGAATATCAGGAAGCAGGTAACTGGGTTGGGGTACTTTTTGCTGTGCAGGCAGTTGGATCCGTATTATGGGCGGTTATGCTTCCTTTCTTTAAATCCAGAAAATTATCTTATATGTTAAGTCTTATTTTGGGCGGTATAGGATTTATTTCAACTATGTTTTTTCATGACAAGTACTTATTATTTATTTCCTACTTCTTGATAGGTTGCGCCTGGGCAGCAATGCTGGCAATACCTTTCACTATACTTACCAATTCAATTTCCGGTAAAAATATGGGTGCCTATTTAGGATTGTTTAATGGAACCATCTGCATTCCACAAATAGTTGCAGCCGTTGTTGGGGGCGGGTTGCTACACTTGGTAGGAGCCCAACAAATAAATATGCTTGTACTTGCAGGTGTGTTATTGATAATCGGTTCATTCTGCGTATTCCTCGTAAAAGAAAAGGCTGCGGCATTCTTACCCATGTAGTTTAATAACTTTTGCTTCAAATAACCAAATAACTCTAATGGATATTTTGGGATAATTTAAATCCGTGAATTTGATCCGCGCAATCCGCGTCATCTGTGGCTAAAAATAATCCTGTAGGTTAATGATAGGATGATAGATTTTTTGCGTAAAATTTCCTGTGTATCGGATAACTAACTGTATTTTTCATACTTTTGTGAATCAACAATCCGGTAAGCAAATAAAAAACTGCGAAATATAAGCCATGATGAAGAAATTTGTAGACACAGACGAATGGAATATTATAGAGAAAGGATTTCATGCCGATTGTCAAAGAGCATCCGAGAGCATCTTTAGCATAGGAAATGGTCGCTTTGGACAACGAGGAAATTTTGAAGAACCATACAGTAGCGATAGTTTGCAGGGCTCTTATCTTGCAGGTATTTCTTTTTTAGATCGTACCCGCGTGGGATGGTGGAAAAACGGATATCCTAAATTTTTTTCCCGTATTCCCAATGCGCCCAATTGGAGCGGTTTGTTCGTTCGGCTTATTGATGAAGAAATTGATCTTGCCATTTGGGATGTAAAAGATTTTGAGAGAAGGCTGGATATGCGGGCAGGAATATCTTACCGGGATTTTACGGTTACTTCGCCCAAGGGAAATACATTACAGGTGCATGTGGAGCATGTAAACAGTATGGATAATCAAAATCTGTGCCTGATAAAATACAGTGTAACTTCTGTAAACTATAACGGAAAGATATCCATTGTTCCTTATTTGAGTGGTGATGTTAAACATGAAAGCTCCAACTTTAAAGATAAAATGTGGAATATTCTCCGATTGGAAACAACGAATAAATATGCCTATTTATGGTCTCAAACCAAACATGAAGATGCACAGGCTTGTTTTGCGATGATGTACCAATTATTTAGAAACAGTAAAGAGGTAACTACGAGCCCGATACGGATTGAAAAAGAAAAGCTGGTGGGATTTAGTGTCGGAACGGATATAAAAGCAGGCGAGAAAGTTACACTGATAAAATACACTGCTATTGTAACAACTTTATATTACGATCGCAGTGAGTTGGTAGATGAGGCGGTTAAACAATCCAAGGAAGCAAAAGAAACAGGATGGGATAGATTAATTGAAAGACATAAGAAGGTTTGGGAAGATATCTGGAATAAATCGGATGTTACCATAAAAGGTGATCCGGAAGCACAACAGGGAATCAGGTTTAATATATTTCAGTTACATCAAACTTACAAGGGTGATGACCCACGCTTGAATATAGGTGCGAAAGGATTTACCGGAGAAAAATACGGTGGTAATACTTATTGGAATACGGAATTATGTTGCGTTCCTTATTTTCTTATGGCAAATCCGCCCGAAATAACCAGGAATCTTCTTCTTTATCGGTATAACCAGTTGCCTAAAGCCATCGATAATGCAAAGAGACTCGGATTCGATAATGGCGCGGCTCTTTATCCTATGGTTACAATAACGGGTGAAGAATGCCATAACGAATGGGAAATTACGTTCGAGGAGATTCATCGCAATGCCATCATTGTTAATGCAATTGTTCAATATACTGTAATGACGGGTAGTGAAGAATACATGGCAAAATACGGTCTGGAAGTGATGATAGCCATCAGTCGTTTCTGGAGCCAGAGGGTTTCTTTTTCTGAGCCTAAACAGAAATATGTTATATTAGGAGTTACGGGGCCTAATGAATATGAAAATAATGTAGACAATAACTGGTATACAAATTATTCGTGCGCACAGTGCCTGAAAGCTACCATCCGGTATGTTGAAAAGATTGCTTACGGTTATCCGGAAGAGTATGCCAGAACAAGGAGGATCACTGATTTTCAATATTCGGAAACGAATCGTTGGAAAGATATTATTGAAAATATGTATCTTCCGGAAAATAAAGAACTGGGCATTTTTGTGCAGAATGACGGTTACATGGACAAGGAACTGATGAATGTAGATGATATCCCTGAAGATCAGCGTCCGATAAATCAACATTGGTCGTGGGATAGAATTCTGCGTTCCTGTTTTATAAAACAAAGTGATGTTTTGTTAGGTCTTCATCTTTTCTATTACAATTTTGATATAGAAACGATTCAACGGAATTTCCACTTTTATGAGCCAAAAACATTACACGAATCATCTTTATCACCTTTTGTACATTCTATTTTGGCTGCTCGCATTGGAGATATCGACAAAGCATACGATTTATTTATTCATGCCACACGCCTTGATCTGGATGATTATAATAACGAACTCAACGAAGGTTTACATATAACCAGCATGGCGGGTAGTTGGCTTGCACTTGTTAAAGGATTTGCAGGAATGCGAATAATGAACGATACTCTTGTGTTTGAACCTGTTATTCCTGATAAATGGGAGGAATATTCTTTCCGGATACACTTCAGAGGAAGAGTTTTTCTTGTTGCTGTTAGCCGAAAGCAAATTGAAATTAAGATTTTAAAAGGAGATGGAATTAATATTTATATTGACAAGAATAAATATCAATTGTGTAAAACATCAAATCTAATTCTGGTGAAAGACTGAGTGTAATTAAGAATTTACACTTATGCACTTATTATAAATAAACAATAATTTTATGAAGAAATTGGTAATTGTGGGATGCGGTCGGCTTGCCCATATTGTTGTAGATGCCCTGTTGCAAGGGCTGTTGCCCGATTATGAACTGATAGGAGCCTACTCGCGTACGGCAACTAAAGCAACTAATCTTGCTGCGAAAATGCAGCAACAAGGGAAAAATTGTAAAGCATGTGCTTCATTAAAAGAATTGCTGGAGCTGAAACCGGATATTTTGGTAGAGGCAGCATCTCCTGCCGCAATGGCTGAGTTAACACTGCCCACCTTAAAAAACGGCACTTCCATTGTTACTTTGTCAATTGGTGCGTTGGCAGATACTGCATTCTATAACGAAGTAAGAAAAACAGCAACGGCCACCGGCACGAGGGTATATATAGCATCTGGCGCTACGGGCGGATTCGATGTACTCCGAACAGCCACATTAATGGGGAATGCTACGGCAGAGTTTCTGAATGAAAAGGGAGTTGCGGCATTTAGGAACTCGCCCCGTTACCGAAACAATATGGAAGCGGGTAATACGGTAGTCTTCTCGGGTACGGCGAGAGAAGCCATCAATATTTTTCCAACAGGTTTGAATGTAGCCGTAGCGGCTTCATTGGCCACTGTTGGCTCCGAGAATTTACGCGTTACTATGGAATCTACTCCCGATTTTGTAGGAGACAGGCAACGGGTAGAGATAAAAAATAATCAGGTGCAGGCTGTGGTTGATGTGTACAGCGCTACACCCGAAATAGCAGGATGGTCGGTAGTGAGCACTCTTATAAATATCACTTCTCCAATTGTATTTTAATGCCTGTGTAATCAGAAAGTTGTTTCAGTACCTTCTCACTTAGCCGAACGAAAGCCTGGCGGGTGCGTCCGGTGGACACCTGCATACAGCGTACGTTGGAGTGGGTGAGAAGGTATTCGCTTCCCAGCGCACCTATTGTATCACAAAAACAACGATTATCTCCTTTCAGCCATTTCAAAAAAGGAGCTTCTTCCCATGCGGGAGAAAGACCGGTATTGAAGAGCATCTTTTTATTTCCAAGCTTTTCAAATTCAGCCTCGCCAAGCAATACGGTATTTCTGTTAAGGCAGCAGAAAACCGCTTCACTTTCATCCAACAGTTCGGCCAGCGGAAGGAAGCGATATCCTTTATTACAGGCATCTTCCTTCTCACTTCGGGCGAAATAGCTGATCTCGGCACCGAAGAAACGGAGCGCATCGGCAATCATTCCCCCCGATTTACCAAATCCGATGATGCCAACCTTGAGGCCGGTAATTTCTCGCGGCATGTTATCCCACGCCGGTTGCTCGAATCCATGGAGACAACGCACCAGTTCACTGATTACATACTCTACCACCCCTTCATCACCATAATCGCGAATACCCGTTACTGTAATTCCCCGACTGTTGGCATATAATATATCTACATTAGCGCTTTCGGGCGAATAGAGCGAGCAACACATGCCTATGTACTTTATATGGGGGCATCTTTCCAGCACATACTGATCGATGCGAGAGGTATAACTCAGCAAAACAGCATCCGCATCTCCGATGCGAGTTACTATCTCATCATTATCTTTGGGGATATCAGGAAAAAGTATTACTTCTTTTGCAAAGCCGGAAAGTTCTTTTTCTGCCTGTGGTATCAGGCTAACAGGCTCTATGGCTATTAATTTTTTGAACATATCAATCGTTTTTATATCAGTTTATCTTTCATATATATTATTCCCATTCCTATCAATCGCAACAATAACCGGAAGGTTTTTTACTACTAATCGCCTCACTGCTTCTGTGCCAAGTTCTTCATATGCAATAACTTCCGCACTTTCTACACATTTTCCCATCAATGCTGCGGCTCCACCTATGGCTGCAAAATAAATGCCGGTATGTTTAACTATCGCATCGATAACTTCTTTATTGCGAAGCCCTTTGCCAATCATCACTTTAAGTCCCTTTTCTATCAGCTTTGGCGAATAGAGATCCATTCGTCCGCTGGTAGTTGGCCCCACAGAGCCAATGGGTTTTCCCGGTTTAGGAGGACAAGGGCCGGCATAGTAAATGGCTGCCCCCTGAAAATTGAAAGGCAACGGTTCGCCTTTATCCAGAAGCTCGCACATCTTTTTATGGGCAGCATCGCGGGCAGTATAAATAATTCCCGAAATATAAACCATATCGCCTGTTCTCAAACTTTTGATTGTATCTTCGGAAATAGGAGTAGTTATTTCAATTCTGTCTTTCATATTTCTTAATGAGTTGTTGAGGAGGTATCAGTTTAATTATCATAAACTTCCATCAGTATGCCGGGTAGCATGGCAACCGATATTTACAGATACAGGCAACCCTGCTATGTGGGTTGCGTAAGTTAGAATGTTTACAGCCAGTGCGGTTGTGCTTCCGCCAAAGCCTGCCGGGCCAATACCTAAAGCATTGATGGATGCTAATAATTCCGCTTCGAGAGCGGCTAGTCCGGCATCGGTATTCTTCTCATTCACTGGTCTTAACAAAGCTTTTTTGCTAAGATAAACACTTTTCTCTATGGTGCCGCCTATTCCTACACCTACAATAATGGGAGGGCAGGGGTTGGCGCCTGCTTCGGAAACGGTGTTAATAATAAAATCTTTTACGCCTTGTACACCCTGGCTGGGTTTCAACATCTTTACCTGACTCATGTTTTCGCTTCCGAAACCTTTGGGAGCAACCACAATATTGAATTTATCTCCTTCAACAAATTCGTAATGAATCACGGCCGGGGTATTATCTTTGGTGTTCACCCTGTTTATCGGGTCGCTAACAACAGATTTACGCAGGTAACCTTTTTCGTATCCGCGGCGGACACCTTCATTAATGGCATCTTCAAGAAATGAGCCTTCAATATGTATATCCTGCCCTATGGTTACAAATACTACGGTGATGCCTGTATCTTGGCAGATGGGGTCGGTTCCCGCGCGGGCAATCCCGGCATTTTCTATAAGGGTATTCAAGATATCCCTGCCCAGTGCGGATTTCTCCGTCAGGCAACATTGACCCAGACAAGTGTATATATCATCGGAGAGGTAGCAGTTGGCTTCAATGCAGAGCTTTTCTACCAGATCGGTGATGGCTTCGGAGTGAATAGTTCTTATCATTTATGTTTTTCTTTTTAAGAAGTGCATGGTGTTTAGATTGTGTATATTGATACGATCTTCGGCATCGAGACAGCCCACCAAGCAATGAGTATTGGTTTTGGGATCGAAAATAAATTGCTTGATAAGGGTGAAATGCTCCACCTCACTGGTATTACGAATGTGGAAGCGGGCACCATCGCACTTTACAATGGTGTCGCCTATCATAATATGTTCTTCATCGTAGTAACTAACAGAGAGATTCTCGGCAAGTTTCTCGTGTATACGGTTGGAGAGGTGGCAAAAGTCAAGTTCAACCTCTTTGATAAATTTAAGAACGAACCCGTTACGCATATCCGAGCTGTAGTAAAAACTATCATCGAATCCAAATTCGGTGTCAAGCAGAAGCATGGTAATGTCTTCAATGGTATGAGCCACTTTACGGTACCAAAGAGAGTCGTGAACAATGTCGTAAATACTCTGTGGTAAGGGTCCGAAGATGCTGGGGCGAGTAACAATAATTTCTTCGCCGATGCCTATCAGCAGATCAGCATTGATACCCAGAGCCGGGAAAAGCAGATCGAAATGTTCAACAATAATGCGGCGGTGGCGGGCAAGAATGTTTTGTACAAACTCTACTACCTCATGCATCTGGGTAAAAGCGATCTGAAAACGCATGTCGATGTGGTAGGTGGTAGATTCGTGAAGGTCTTCTTCCAGATCTCGCACCTGAAGAATTTTGCGGGGATTAAGCGTATCATCATCGTTGGAGAGTTCCAAGCCGGGAAACATCCCTTTAATAAGGGATGATTTTCCGGAACCCGCATCGCCTACGATACCAATAAGTTTATCGTTGTAACTAAGGTGACGCTGAGAAATTTGTTCTCCAAGAAACAACAGGCGCTCCCGACCCCGCGGAGCAAAGTATTGCGAAAATACGGAATATTCTTGTATAAGGTTACGCATAACAGAACTAGAGTTCGAATTGGTAATTCATCAGCGGCGCATGCTGCTGAGCACCATATACATCCGTTTCGCCCAACGCGCCGGAAGGTATGGGCCTGACAATAGTTATTTTTACTGCCTTTGCGGGATCAAAATATACCAGGTTTATAATATCCGACAAAGGTATGTTATAAAGCCGGGCAAAACCATCTTCGTTGATTGCACGGGCTTTCTTTACCCGATTGTACATGTCGAAGTCTTTAAAAATCACATCGAATGTAAGTTCGTACGGTCCGGAGTTCTTACTGCGGATAACCGAGGCGATATCTATTAATTTATAATTCATGATATTCTTTGTATTCAATAGGAAAATACGCTGTAGGGTCATCTACTTTCATCAGATGATACACACTGAACTCATATACTTCACCCACCTTACAATCGGAAGGAGAGAAAGGGAAGGCAAGGTTCCCGGCGGTAGAGATACGCCCTTCGTACCCAAAGTGCAGCATTGTACTGCGAGCAAACCCGCAGATAGTATCTGCCTGCTCCTGAGTAGGCGCAACAGCTTCGATAACAATACATAGTTCGTGAGCCACGCGATGGTCAATGCCCGGAAAAAGTCCCATTACACCATTCTTACCATAGATCTTAAAGTCGAGGAAGAAATCTTTTATTCCGTAACTTTCAAAGTTATTCATTACGCGCTCTTTCACACTTTGCACAATTCGGTCGATATTTTCTATCATTACCGGATCTTTTGCAGCAGCCACAGATATTGTTCTGTACCCTACCTGTTTTACCCCTTCCAGTTTTACAAAATACTCATCGGTAGGCACAAACTTGCTACCGGTTACTCTTACCGTGTTATCGGTTAGCTGTGTAAATTCGCACTGATGCAAGTCGATTGCTCCTCCCGGTCCGGGTAGAACATACGGATTTGTTTTCTCGTATAGCGTATGGGCAGCTACAGAGAGAGTAGTGCATTTACGCAAAGGTGACAATGGCTCAAGTACAAAACCATCTTTTTGCAGGTATCCGAACATGCAATCGCTTCCACTACCCGGAAGAGCGGCAATAGAGGCACATTCCAGAATTTTGCCCAAATGAATCGCCAGTCCTTTATCAAATCCTTCTTTAATGGCCAAGGCGGCAAATACCGATGGATCGTATGATCTTCCGGCAAGAATAACATTCGCACCTTCTTCCAACGCTTTTATAAATGGCTCTTCTCCCATTTGGGCAACTATGCGAACGGTATTTTCTACATCATCGGCAGTGATAGGACCAGCAGGATGAAGAGGCACTACATTCCCCTCGGAAAGTTTTTCCTTAATAAGTTCTTTGTCCAACTCCGATTGAATGACAGCCAATTTAAAAGAAAGTTTCTTTTCCCGTGCTATTTCATCAATAATATTGAGATTGAATTCAACATGAGGCCGCCCTCCCGATCCTCCGGCTGTACCTATGATAACCGGTATGCCTGCTTCCAGTGCTGCCGGAATCATAATTTCCAGATCCCGTTTTACAGAGTTATAATCAGTAAAAGATTTGCCTGCACCCAGGTAATAAGGGCCGGGATCCGTAGATCCGGCATCTACCGCTATTACATGAGGCTTCCTTTTCATGCCTTCTACAAACGATTCCATAGGGAATCCGTATCCAAGAATGGCGGTAGGAGAAAGTATTCTGATTTCTTCCATGATTTCTTAATTATAATATGTTTTTCAATGCTAATACTCGTTGCATCTCATTATATGCAATCATGTATCCTTCGTCTACCCCCATGCCTGGTTTAGCCAGAATTTGAATCGGTGATGTAGCCATTGCAATATGAGCACACACCTCTGCCGAGCGGTTTGTTTCGTTGCACGTACCTCCCAGATAAGCTCCCATTCCATTCTCCTTGCAATAAATCACAGCTTCAATAGAATTGTTGATTCCCCCCAGATCTGGCGTTTTTATCTGTGCCATATGCCCGGCTTTGTGTATGGCAAAGTCTTTAATATCTTCCAGTGTATTACACCATTCATCGGCCACAATTTCGGCGGTTATACTTTTTGCTTCCATCTTCTCGCGGATAATCCGTAGCGCATCTATCTGGGCAGATTTTTCTCCCATATCCACCGGACCCTCAATGCGAAGATGGAAAGGTTGGGCAATCTTTTCGAGGCCACCGATATAATCGGCAATCTTTTCGAAATCATTATTAAAAACAGACCCCAATGTTCCGTACACATCTATGTGGATAGTAGGGTTATATTCCTCATAGGGTTTAAATTGTAGGATACGATTCCTCAACCATTCCACATAGGCCTCTATCTTTTCTCCTTTCAATCCGGTTTTCTCTTCTACATTGTTAAATAATGCATGCGGCAACACATCAGCCCCCTTCATTATCATTTTATCTGCGTTCAGGTATCGGTCGTCGCCGGATTGTGTAAAGATAGGTATAATGGTATCCGAAACCATAGTACCATACTCATCGGCAACAACCTGTGCCATTAACTTGGATTTACTTTTGGCTACCGCATCCAGGCAAGCCTGTGTAATGCCGTAACGAATAGCAGTGTGGTATATTTTTCCTGTTTCCGAATTAATTCCATTGTCAATAATATCAGCCAGTTCTCTGAATGAAGTGATTTCTTTTCCTTTATATAAAGGAACTATATGTTGTTCGATAATAGGAATAAAATCTTTGGCCAGAAACAAAGGATCGCGTCCTGCGGCACCCGAATATTGTACAGCAGCACAATCTCCGTGAGCAATAGCGCCATTTTCTAATATAAATAAAATAGAGATCGCTTCTCCGGCTTGCCGTATAGCTGTAAATCCGGGAGTAACCGGAGCCCCTTGATAGAAAGCACCGTTATGTGAGGCACCTGCCTTGATAGCTTTTTGGTCATCGAAGAAGAACCCTGTTCTTCCCTGAGCACATTTAATATCAATTATCTTCATGTTATTTCAATTATCAATTATGAATTCTTAATTTAGCCCCTTTCACTCGGCCTTCCCACAAGGAATCCTTTTCCTATGGCATATACATCATCTACCACCATCTGAAAACTCACCGGGCGATTTTCATAAGCTGCCCTCTGGTTGAGTTTCTCACGGTGAAATGCTTTAAGATCATCCGAAAAAGGAATGTTGCCCACATCGAGAAAGCGTACCGCGCCCGAGTTATCCCGGGCAGGCATAATTTTGCCCGCGTTGTATTTACTTGGGGCAAAAGGAATATCGATAACACCGGCTTCGAAAGCCCTTACTGTGCCGATGGCATAATCGCCATGTCCCAATTCTTCTACTTTGTCGAGAATGCATTTCATCTCTGCTTCAATTATCTCACTTTCGGCAATAACGGCAGGAATATCTACAAAGCTTTGATCTTTCAACATCGAAGTTAATTGCCGGGTAGCCCTCAAACCGGCTACATTCGCCTCCTTGGTAGGAACTCCCATGGCTTCGTGCGGGGTTTTTACAATTACCTTAGTAGCTCTGGCTAACACCGCTGCGGCAGCACCCCACGAAATAACGGCAAAAGATTTAGATTCGTCTTGTGGAAATCCTCCCATCCATTGATGAAATACAGTGGTAACCCGAACATCATTGAATCCAAATTTATCCAAATATTCTCTTGTAACTCTGCTTAACGAACGGATAGCGGCTACATCCTGAATAAGATTTCCACATTGTCCGTACCCCACTGTTAAATCTTTTACTCCCTGCGTTGCCGCAAGTAAGGATTCAATAACAGCTACCGTGTTCGAAATACAGGGAGGAACCAGTGTGCCTGTAAGCGGACCGAACGGTTCTCTGTTAATAGAAACCCCGGCTTCTTCGTACAAGCCGATGAGCCTGTCTGTATATTGCCAGTAAGCAATTGTTTTCTCTATTGAATGGTTTTTAGAATACGGTATGTTATACGAAATACCTCCGCCTTCGTACGAGGTAAATCCGCCGGCAATGGCTATTTCTGTAAGCAACCGCGCATCTGGGGTACCGTGGCGTACCTGAACCGGACTTTTTAAAGAGGAAGTAACCGTGCGGCATATACCTACACCATAGTTAACAGCCGGGAAGCCGTTAAGCATGGAACGTCCGCTCTCTTTGCTTTTTTCAATCCCTATTTCAGCTTCCTTGTATCGGTTCAGGCGGGTATAACTGTCAATTGTACTGGGCAGCAAATCGGCTTCGCCTTCTGTTTCAAGGTACTGAAGCAATTTAATGTGCTCGGTATAAAGGGCAACGCCTGCCCTGGGCTGAATAAGTGTAACACCATCTTTCACCGCTTTTGCCATCTTTTCTCCAAATCGTCTTTCTTTAGGAATAGCGGTTTGGTAACTAACAGTTTCTTCAAAGTTTACGGCTTTACCCGTAGGCCACTGATCGAGCACTTCTTTTCGCTCGGCAAAGAAATCATCATTAGATAATTTCAGATTTTTAAGTTCCATATCTTTTAAGGTTATAATATTTCCAATTCTTTTTTCATTATGTTCAATGCCAATTCCGGATCTACACTGCTTAGTAAACCCATAGAGGCAAATATGTATTTTCTATCTAACATATATTTGGGGTGTTTCGGCTTCATCCGGTTGTATTTCTTCGGATTAAATAAGGCGCCCTTTAATATGTTTACCGGATTGTTACTGTTTATTATTGCTCCACCTATACCTATTATAAAAGGTACTTCTGTAAGGTCTTTCCCCGATAGAATAAAGATTTCGCCCATAGGCGAGTAGCTGCTTTCCATAAACCCGCAATGTCTTTCAACTGCAATTTCAACAGCACTTCGGGCAAGTAACTCTTCCATCAGCGATTCTTCACTGCCAGCGGAGGCTAGTATACCGGGATTGTTTATGCATTGTGATACCCATTGTTGCACTTTCCCTTTTTCTTCAATGCCCATTTCCTCTACTAATGAAGTAAGGCTGTATCTCATTCCCAGGTCACCTTCTACGGTACGTTTGCTAAATGGTTCGGGCAATCCCTTTTCCAGTATATTGTTCATTACGGGTTTTCCATCCGCCATAGAATAGACATCCGTAGTTGCTCCGCCCAAATCTACTGCAATAAGTTCGCCTATTCCATTTGTTCTGTTTGTGCCTCTGCTCAATAATTCGCAGGCAGACATCACAGCCAATGGAGTAGGAATTACATCACCAGAGGCCATCTGCTGAACAGCCGACAGTCCTTTTGCTTCAATAATTTTTTTGATAAACAGATCTTTGATACTCTTTTTGGCAGGATCAATCCGGAGCACATTAAAAGTAGGCATTACATTATCGGTTATAACATAATCCTTGCCTGCTTCATGCAAAATATGTTCTATTTGGGAGGATGCGCATTTGTTTCCCGCAACAATTACTGAAAAATTTCTCTTTATGGTCGCGAGATGCTTAGCATTGGCAATAATTACTTCCTTGTTGCCACCATCTGTACCACCGCAAAGTAGTATAAGGTCGGGATTGATTGTGTAAATTTCTTCCTGTTCGGTCTTGGATATTTCGAATGAATACGTTTTAACAACCTTAGCTCCGGCGCTTGATGCCGCCATTTTAGCGGCTTTGGCAGTTAGCTCGGGAACAAGTCCGATGGCAATCATTTTCAGTCCGCCACTTGCGCTGCTACAACAAAGTAATTGGTTGTATTCAAACCTTCCAATCCTTGCTTCCAATTCTTGCAGAGCAAGATTGTAGCCATCCATTATATTGGTGTTAATTGTAGTAAAGGCGCTGGCTTTACCTACAACAGTAGCATTTTCGGCATTAATGGCAATCAATTTGGTATATGTACTGCCAAAATCAACCGTCAGATATTTCATGTTAAGGAGGTTTAGCCTAATAACTCATTTAAATCTTTAATGGTAGTTTCGATTGTGGTTCCCGGAGGGTATGCTTTTGTGAACCCCATAGCCAGAAATCTTTTTTCTACATCAGCAAAATCTTGTTTGCCAACCACAAGATTACCACCAGCCAGCAAAGGGATGTTTTTCAATCCGGCTTCTTCGCATTTGTCCCTCAGTCCGTTGCAATCTATTTCTCCGTGGCCGTAAAGCGAGGAAACAACAATAGCATCTGCATTCGTTTCGATGGCAGCATCTATAAATTCTTCCTGCGATACCATAACTCCGAGATTAACAACATTAAACCCTGCATCTCCTAATGCATAAGCTAAAATTTTATTTCCCACAGCGTGTACATCTGCACCAATAACGCCTGTAACAATTGTTGTCTTTTTCATTTTGAGAGTATCTATACTTCTTTAAGTGTTAATTTGTTCTTTCAATTGGCTTGAAAAACAGTGTGAAAGTACAAAATAAAAACAATATGAAAGTGTTTTAACAAAAATTATTTGTTTAAAGGTGTTGGATATTACCTGTATCGTACCAGGTTTAAAGCAAAAGTCCTGACTTTACAATGCAAAGTCAGGACTTTTATTATCTGTAAATTGTTATTTTAATACTATCCCAGGAAAGAAATCAGCACCCCTGCCGCTACCGCCGATCCGATAACACCAGAGATGTTACTTGCCATACAGTATTGCAGTACATGGTTTTTCTTATCATATTTTAGTGCGATCTCATTAGCAACGCGGCTTGCCATAGGTACGGCACTTAATCCGGTCGCGCCAATCAATGGATTAATTTTCTTCTTGCTAAAGATATTAAACAATTTCACAAAAAGAATACCACCTGTAATTGAAAGTGCAAAAGCAAGGAAACCACCCACAACAATACCGATTGTTGTCCAGTTAAGGAAAGCATCAGTAGTCATAGTTGCCCCCACGCACAGTCCGAGGAAGATAGTTGCAGCATTCATAATGCTATTAGAAGCAGCATCGAATAAACGGAAAGTATTTGCACCAATTTCTTTTACAAGGTTACCAAACATCAACATACCAATCAAAGGAACAGCACTAGGTACAAACAAAGCAACTATAGTAGTTACAGCTATAGGGAAGATGATCTTCAAAACGCGCATATTTTTGATTACGGTTTTTGAAGGATAAGCTTTCTCCTGTTCTTTCATGTTAATCATTAATTCCCTCTTTGAGCAGAAAATGCGAACAACAAGAGGAATAATAACCGGCACCAATGCCATATACGAGTAAGCGGCAATAGCAATTGGACCCAGTAAATGAGGAGCTAGTTTAATAGTTGTAAAGATAGCAGTTGGGCCATCAGCACCACCGATAATTCCAAGAGAAGCAGCTTCCTGTGGAGTGAACTTCATAAGGATAGCTACCAGGAGAACTGTAAATATGCCGAGTTGGGCAGCAGCTCCGAAAATGGAAAGACGAAGATTACGCAACATCGGACCAAAATCGGTTAATGCGCCAACTCCCATAAAGATAATAGGAGGCAGGAAGCCGGTTTTGATCAGCATATAGTATAAGAAGTTCATTATTCCCATTTCGTGAGCAATGTCATGTAACGGCATTTTCCAGATATCTTTCATAACACCGTTTATCATAACCATGCCATTCTCATCTGCCTGAATAATACCCATCTCGCCTCCGGGGAAGTTTGCTAAAAGCACTCCGAAAGCAATAGGAACCAACAGCAAAGGTTCGTATTGTTTCTTAATACCCAGGTACAATAGTACAAAGGCAATAAGATACATTATCAGGAACTGCGGTTCAGCAATAATATTGCTGAATGCAGTCATATCGTATAAATTTTTAAATATGTCTCCCATTACTGTATCTTCATTATTACGTCATCTTCAGAAACTGAATCTCCCGGATTAAGTAATATGGCAGTTACAGTACCACCAAACTCTGCACGGATAGCATTATATGTTTTCATCGCTTCAACATAGCAAAGAAGATCGCCTTCTTTCACTACGTCACCTACTTTCATAGGAATTTCGGAAGTGTCTTTAGTTAGGAAGAATTTACCTTCCAGTGGTGATAATACGTCTTTACCCTCGCCACTTGCTACAGGTGCGGCGCCGCCCGCCTGTGCAGGTAATTGAGTATCTCCGTATGCAACAGTAACCTTGTATGCTTGTCCGTCCACCTGAACAGTAAGGGTTTTTGGTTTGGCATCATCCAAAGGAGATTTATCTTTTTCTGCTTTCTTTTTAGCAACGTCAGCCAGGAAATCCTCTTTCGCTTTGCCGCTTTTGTATGCTTCGTATTGCGCAGGGTGCATGGCATATTCGAAGAGTTCTTCATCATCCGATCCCACATCCCATTTGTTTTCTTTCATCAGTTTGCGATATTTATCCAATGAGTCAGGATAGTTTTCCTGTGGATCGCCTTCGAAGAACTTACGACCTTCGCGTTCTGCTTTCTCAATGATTTCAGGAGCCAGTGTGCCCGGTAATCTTCCGGCACGACCGAGGATCATATCCCAGATATCATCGGCAATCATTCCCCAGCGTTCTTTTCCTTTTTCCATGGCGATAACATTCATCATAGCCAGGTTCTTTACATACTGACTGAATGGAGTTACCAATGGAGGATAACCAACGCGAGGCCATACATAAGCAACTTCATCAAACAGCTTGATAAGAAGATCATCCTGAGTCATGAAAGGTAAGTTGCGTTTTGCTTTGTATTTGTTGATGGATTCAAGATTGTTTTCCAAATCGGCCATTAAGCTACCCATCATACCGCCCGGCAATCCCGGAGCAATGAGTAATGAGTTCATCAAACGGTTTTTAGGACTGATGTACAGACCGAGGAAATCATCCATAAATTCCTGAATCATGCTGCGTACCTTCATATAGGCTTCCATATTGATTTCAGGTACCTGATATCCTGCGTCTTTCAACATCGCCTGAACACTGATAAGATCGGCATGACCTGTTCCCCATGAAAGAGGCTCCATACCCACATCAATATAATCGCAGCCGGCATTACATACTTCAAGAATAGAAGCCATATTAAAGCCGGGACCCGCATGACTATGGTATTGGATTGGAATTTCAGGATGAGCTTTCTTGATGTTAGCTACTATCTTTCCAAGTGATACCGGACGACCGATACCTGCCATATCCTTGATGCATATTTCATCGGCACCTGCTGCAATCAGCTCAAGAGCCATATTGGTATAATACTCTACAGTATGAATAGGAGAGTGGGTAATACTGAGTGCACATTGAGAAATCATCCCTGCATCTTTTGCATATTTGATAGAAGGAATAATGTTGCGAACATCATTTAAACCACAAAAAGTACGGGTAATATCTGTTCCCTGCACCTTCTTTACTTTGTAGAACAATTTGCGAACATCAGCAGGAACGGGGCTCATGCGAAGTCCGTTGAGGGCACGGTCGAGCATGTGGGTTTGAATGCCGGCTTCATGGAACGGTTTTGTCCAATCGCGCACGGCTTTATTTGGGTTCTCTCCGAATAATAAATTAACTTGTTCAAAACCTCCACCATTTGTTTCAACACGGGCAAAGCATCCCATTTCTATAATGGCCGGAGCAACTTTTACAAGCTGGTCTACACGGGGTACATATTTTCCGGCTGATTGCCACATATCCCTGAAAACCAAGCTGAACTTTACTTCTCTTTTCATGTTTTGGATAATTCTATAAGATTAATTTTGTTTTTCAATTTTCACTATTTTCCCCTTGTTATGAGTAACAACATTTACTGCGGCAGTAATTGCAGCGATAATGTGCTGTGGTATGGGTGCGGGGCCTGTCGCTCTTTGTTTGGTAACCGCAACTTCTTCGGGAGCATATTTGTTCACTAAGTTAATAAGAAGTTTTCCTAAGTAAATGACTATAAGTAGGATAGCAAATACGGTAATCATTCCAACTACCATAAGCAATAGTCCTGTCTGAAAGTTTTCCATGGTTTTCTTGAGTAATTTATGAATTATAATTTATTTCCTGCGAAACGCAAAAAAACGCCCGAAATTACCAATAAATAATTGAAATATAAAGGGCGAACTTTATAAAAAATGCTAAACCGTAAGATTAACATACTCTGGAGTGGAATAAAAAAGTCATCCCGAACGCAACGAGATATTTATGGGGTTACCGAGCCCATAGAATTAGCACCGCGTTCGGGATGACTGACGATATTGTTTTTCTTTCCTTCTATAATTTCTCTGCTATCGTACTGATAAACTCATCACCACCATTAATTCCTTCTCCTGCCTCGGAGAAAATACCAATTATATACTTCCCTTTCCAGATAGCAGGTATAGTTCCATTATATTTATCGGTTATTAATAGTTTTCCCGCCTTGAAGTCAAGAGATTGTTTTGTAAAAGTGAAATACTGCTTTAAGATATCTTGTGCATTCTCTTCTGTAACTCCATCAATAATGAAGGTCTGAAATTGCTGCCCATTTAAATCGTAATTAGCTGTGTAGACTTTGTTAAGAAACATATGGCCAATGAAATTTGAGGTGATATATGTTTCGCTATATGGTATCTTCCCTTCCGGAGGGAATAATTTTACCACAGCAGGATAATCCGCTTTCGAATTAATCTTTGAAGCAAATCTTTGTGCTACCTCCCTGATAATTTCTCCCTGATTATCCGAGCCATTTGCAAATATCTTCACATATATATTATCAGCAAAGAAATAGATGTTGGTATCATCTCCCTGCGCTTCGGTACCTATGGACAAATTATCCATATCGGGCGAACGTTCCGAAGCATACATTCCAAAAGTATCTTCCAAACTACCGTGCCTGTATGCCTGAATGGTTATGTAATCATCTCCTTTCGTATATTCGAAAGCCGTCATTTCTTTAAAATTATTCTCAATAAACAAAGGAGCCGCACCGTTAATCCTGTTAAAGAGATTGTCTGGTGTAAATACTTCAACTTTGTTCGAGAGGGTCCATCCCTCAACTTTAGGTAACCACGATTTTAATTGTTCAGGAGTTTGAGCAATGGCAGCCGTTTGTATAATCAGGATTAAAAATACTGATGATATGATTTGTTTCATTTCTATTAATATTAAGTTAAGAATTTAATTAGAGATATTAAATACCCATAGGTGTGCATCAAATTTTGCAAATATAAATATATATTTGGTTTCTTACTCCTTAATACCAGAACTTTTTTAAGTTACATCTTGTTTATTTTTAAGCAAGTATTTATAAACTACAGAGAAGTAGACCATGAATTTCATTAAACAATATAGGAAGTATTCACTCATAGCGATCATTCTCCTTATCGGTTTTATTCTGTTTAAAGAAATATCGCCTTTTATGGGAGGATTGTTGGGGGCATTTACCTTATATATACTAGTGAGGGGTCAGATGAAATTCCTTGTGTGTGAGAGGCAATTTAAGAAAGCTCTCGCCGCTTCAATCATTTTAGTTGAAGTAATTCTTTTCTTGCTGATTCCTCTTACTTTGGTTGTATTGATATTATTAGATAAAGTAGGGGATGTAAATATTAACCCTCAACAGATAATTCGGCCCATTGAAACCTGGGTTGCAAACATTGAACAAAAAACAGGCTACGATTTATTTAAAGTAGATAATTTGAATGGATTGATAAATCAAATTCCCAGAATAGGGCAATACCTGATGAATAGCATAAGTAGTTTATTTATAAATATTGTAGTGTTACTTTTTGTTCTTTATTTTATGTTAACCGGCGGCGGGCGTATGGAACAATACTTGTATGATATATTGCCCTTTAACGATGAAAATAAGAGAGAAGTTGTGCGCGAAATAAAACTTATGGTAACCTCTAACGCGATAAGTATTCCATTGTTGGGTATCATACAAGGATTAATAGCCATGGGTGGATATTATGTATTTAATACGCCTTCTCCTGTCTTCTTTGGGTTTCTTACATGTGTTGCTACAATTATACCGATTGTCGGAACTGCTATTGTATGGGCTCCATTAGTAATATATATGGCCGCAACCCAAGAGTGGGGAAATGCGGTTGGATTACTTGCTTACGGTTCATTAATAATAACGCAGATTGATAATCTTATCCGGTTTATGCTTCAGAAAAAAATAGCCGATATACATCCTTTAATAACAATATTCGGAGTTGTAATTGGCTTTTCGCTTTTCGGATTTATGGGGGTTATATTCGGACCACTCTTACTGTCTATGTTTTTCTTATGCTTTAATATTTTCAAAAAACAATATTTAGATAAGGAATCATAAAAAGTATTGTTATTTTTGCAGTGCTTAAATAAAACAACTGCATGAAACTATTTGAATTTAATATTATTGAATTATACCTCTTAGGGTGTATCGGCCTGTTTTTTCTTATTCAGATTACATATTATTTATTATTATATAACCGCAAGAACCGTAATAATAAACAATCCAAAATCAAAGAACAGCCTGCAAACTATCCACCTTTGTCTGTTGTTATTTATGCTAAAGATGAAGTATATAATCTCCGAGAATTTCTTCCCTTGATATTGCAACAGGATTATCCGGAGTTTCAGGTGGTAGTAATTAATGATAATCCTACCGATGGTAGCGATGATTATTTAAAACTCCTGGAAGAAAAACATAAAAACCTCTATCATAGTTTTACACCCAATAGTGCACGCTATATAAGTCATAAAAAACTTGGTCTCACTTTAGGGGTAAAAGCCAGTAAATATGATTGGCTGGTATTTACGGATGCGAATTGCAAGCCGGCATCTCCCAATTGGTTAAAATGCATGGCCGATAATTTTACTCCCGAAACAAAAATAGTTTTAGGAGGGTATGGGTACGAAAAAGGGAATAAGTGGTTGAATAAAAAGATTTCTTTTGATACGTTATTCCGGAACATGCGAGTTTTAGGAATGGCTCTTTGCGGAAGCCCTTTTGCAGGATTTGGACGTAATATGGCTTATAGAAAAGAATTGTTTTACAGTGTGAAGGGTTTCTCAAGGCATTTAAATCTGCAACGCGGATATGATGATCTGTTTATCAATCAGGTAGCAAAAAAATCAATTACTAAAGTAGAAACCCGATCTGATGCAATGATGTGGTTGAAACCATTATCCTATAAAAAGCCATGGAGAGAAGATAAATTAAACCATGTTATTACTTCAGGATTCTATAAAGGAGGCCAAAAATACCTGCTGGGAATGGAAACTCTTTCGCGTTTATTATTTTATACATCCATTATAGGAAGCGTTGTGTATGGAATCGTCTATATGAAGTATATCTTAATGGGCGCTGCTGTTCTTTTGTGGGTAATTCGTTATATAGTTCAAGCATTGGTAATAAACAAAACAGCAAAGAATTTAGGCTACAAAGAAAGATACTATTTAACTTTGCCCCTATTTGATATTCTTCAACCCCTTCAGTCACTGCGTTATAAAATATTGTGCCGCATTCGCGGGAAGAATGAATTTATGAGAAGATGAAAAGGTTATTCGTACCTCATAGAGGTTGCCGGATTTATTTTGGTGATAAGGAAAGAGGGGCCTAATAACATCAACACTGAAACAATTAACGTTCCGATATTTATCAACAATAGTATCCAGATGTTTATTGATACCGGAACAGCATCAACATAATATGTAACAGGATCGAGTTTAAGTGTTTTCAGGTATTTTTGAACGAAATAGAGTCCTAGTCCCATACCATTTCCCCAAAGCATTCCCTTACCAATCAGGAATATAGAAAACCAGAGGAATATTTTTCTTATCGTATAATCGGTTGCACCCAGTGCTTTAAGAAGACCAATCATGTTGGTGCGTTCAATAATAATTATAAGCAAACCGGATATTACTGTAAACCCTGCCACACCAACCATCAAGATGAGGATGATCCAAATGTTAAAGTCTAAAAGACTAAGCCAATCAAATATCTGCGGGTTAATCTGTTCGATGTTTTGTACAAAATAAGATTCACCATATTTATCGGGTTGATTATCTATCTCAAATAACAGAACGCTTGTCATCTCTTCCAAGCGATCGTAATCATTAATTTGAATCTCAACTCCGCTCACCTGATCGTCTTTCCATCTGTTGAGCCTGTTTACCGTATAAATATCAGTTAAAAGGAAGAAATTATCGTATTCGGCAGAATTCGTTTGATAAATACCTTTGATGGTTAACCGGCGAGCCCTAATCTCTTCTTCGAAGAAATAAGTATAAATACGATCACCGAGATTAAGTTTAAGTTTTCTGGCAATTGTTTGAGAAATTACTACTTCGTTGGATGCTACAGTATCGCTAAACACAGGGATTTCTCCTTCAACCAGATATTCCTCAAAGAAAGAAGGATCAAATTCAGGGCCAACTCCTTTCACTACCATTCCCTGAAAAGCACCATCGGTTTTTATAATACCGGGTTTGGTAGAGAAACGTTGTACATGTTTAATTTCGGGAAAGCTGTATAAAGCGTTTATAAGACTATCGTCAATGGCAATTGGATGGGTTTCATATGATCTTACAGCATCAAAATTTGTTATTTGAATGTGAGAACCGAAACCGATAACCTTACGCTTTACCTCGCTTTTAAAACCAATAACTACCGCAACAGCCAGAATCATAACTGCCAAACCAATCGCAATACCAATCATGGCAATTGTAACGGCAGGGCGCGAAACTTTCTTACCGTCCTTATTGTTGCTATAAATTCGTTTGGCTATAAAATATTCCAACATTATTTTATTCTGATTTGAAATGTTAAGTTATGCCTCCGCCCAACTCGCGTAACTTAGCATTTCAAAATATTATTCTGTTCTTCCCGGGTAAGCCTCCAATGCTTTTTCTAAAACCGTCAAAGCCCTGGAAAGAGCTTCTTTTTTAAGTATATATGCAATGCGAACTTCGTTGTATCCTAATCCCGGGGCGGTATAGAATCCTGATGCGGGCGCCATGAAAATTGTTTGTCCTTCGTATTCGAAATCGGAGAGACACCAGGCGCAGAATTTATCAGAATCATCTACAGGCAATTTGGCAACGGTGTAAAAGGCACCCATCGGGATGGGTGAATACACACCGGGTATACGGTTCAATCCATCTATCAGGCATTTACGTCTTTCAACATATTCATCATAGGTATCGCGCGTGTAGCTCTCGGGGGCGTCTAGCGAAGCTTCGGCTGCAATTTGCCCGATTAATGGCGGACTTAACCTGGCCTGGCAAAGTTTCATTACCGCGTTTTGAACATCTTTATTTTTAGTAATCAGCATGCCTATACGAATGCCGCATTCCGAATACCGTTTAGATACAGAATCAATAAGTACCACATTTTGTTCAATACCCTCCAGATGAAAGGCAGATATATACGGAGAACCAGTATATATAAATTCTCTGTACACTTCATCCGAAAATAAGAAAAGATCGTATTTCTTTACCAAATCCCGAATCTGATCCATTTCACGACGAGAATATAGATAACCCGTTGGGTTGTTGGGATTACAAATAAGAATCCCCTTTGTTCGTTCGTTAATCAGTTCTTCAAATTTTTCTACTTTAGGTAACGAAAAACCTTCCGAAATGGTTGTAGTAATCGTACGAATCTTCGCACCGGCCGAAATCGCAAAGGCCATGTAATTAGCATAAGCAGGTTCGGGAACAATAATTTCATCTCCAGGATTAAGGCATGACATAAATGCAAAGAGAACGGCTTCGGAACCACCGGTTGTTACAATGATATCATCAGCATCCAGGTCAATGTTGAATTTTTTATAGTATTTAGTTAGCTTTTCTCTGTAGCTTCTGTAGCCTGAACTCGGGCTATACTCTAAAACTGATCGGTCAATATTGCGTATTGCATCAATCGCAACTTGTGGTGTAGGTAAATCTGGTTGACCAATATTCAATTGGAATACATGTATTCCCCGCTGCTTGGCAGCGTCAGCTAATGGAGTTAATTTACGTATAGGAGATGCTGGCATCTCATTACCGCGAATTGAAATTTCAGGCATACTTTATTTTTAGTTTGTTTGAAAATACAAAGATATTAAGTTAGCGCAAACTTATGCCACTAGTTAACAAAATAATTAGGAAATAATCCCAAAAATGAAAAGTAGATCTGTACAGAAGGTTTTTGGCGAAAAAAATATCATAGTACTGGAGAGGATAACGAAAAAGACTGCTTTTACTATTTACGAGATGTGCATCTCACTATATCCGAGATGTACATCTCGCAAACTATTAAAACCGTACTCTTCTTCTTGAAAGTGCAGCTTCAGGTGGCAAGATGTCTTTAACTAAGCGACAAAATGCAACGGGCTTTCAGGGTAAGTGCAACGGGCTAATTTGAAAATGCAACGTGCTGATTTGAAAATGCAACGGGCATTGGGGAGAAATGCAACGGGCATTCAAAAGAAAAAACAGCAACAGCAACAGCAGCAGCAACAACAAATTCTTCTTCTTTTTCTTTTTCTTCTTCTTCTTCTTCTTCTTCTTCTTCTGTTATTGTTATTATCTTATATGTTCTTATATGTTCTGTTCTTTTATGTTGTTGCAACGGATTTCAACGAGCGTTAATTTTAGAGAATTATTATAGTACTGGCATTAAGCGATTTGTCAAATAGTTTACAGCAGAGATTTGCCGTTAAAAAGTGTTGAATGCGTAGGGGTTTTACATCAAAGCGCAATAGTTTAACATTATTTTATTTGTTTTCTTACCCCCTATGAACTTAATTTATACATCGATGTATGCGGTAAAACAACTGTTTCTATCGGAGATTATTCCATTTTTTTTGCTAGAATAAAATTCCTGTTCTTCAGAAAACATAGATGAGTAGTAATTGATAAACTCTTTAACTTAGTTTAAACAAATAATTGAAATAAAATGGATACATTTGTCTTATTAAAATTCATAAAAACATCTTTCTACATGGTTATTAATCTCATTGCTTTCAGCTCTACTTTAAATAATAATGAAGATATAACAGTTGGTCATGAAAATATTTTAAGCGAAATAAAGAAAAAGTATACAGTAAATTTAGTTGATTACAAAAATATATCTAATTTACACAAGGATGAATTTAACATTGTGTTTATAGCTACCGATGGAGTTGAGCGCGAAGTGATGAAGAGTTTTGAAGTATTGCCGAAACCTGTAGTAATGTTAGCCGATGGTAATAAAAATTCTCTGTCTGCTGCTTTAGAAATATCAGCATGGTTCAGAGTAAGAGGGGTGAAGAGCGAGATACTTCATGGCGATCCGGAAACGGTATTACGAAGAATAGATCTGTTGGCAAATGCATTTAAAGCTCAACAAGCCCTTTCGGGAACCCGGATTGGTGTAATCGGTGGCCCGTCATCCTGGCTGATAGCGAGTAGTGTAGATTATTTATTAGCGAAAAGAAGATGGGGAATTGAATATGTTGACATACCTTTAGAACGTGTTTGCGATTATTTCGAACAAATAACCGATGATGAAGTAGGAGAGGCCTGCGCCGAATTTGCTGCAAGAGCTTTATCATGTAAAGAAGGCACACCCGAAGATATTTTAAAGGCCATGCGTTTGTATCGGGCAGTAAAAAGAATCTGTGATGAAGAAAACTTTAAAGCTATAACCTTAAGTTGTTTTAAATTAATAGAACATATTGGTACTACCGGATGCCTAGCTTTATCTATACTTAATGATGAAGGTATTTTGGCCGGATGCGAAGGAGATTTACAGGCCATTTTTACATTGTTAATAGCTAAAGTGGTGACTGCCGAATTCGGCTTTATGGGCAATCCTTCGATGGTTAATACAATTAACAATGATATTATACTGGCTCATTGTTCAATAGGTACAAAACAAACCAACCAATATATTATTCGTAATCATTTCGAAACAGAAATAGGAATAGCCATTCAGGGATTTTTGCCTATAGGAGAAGTCACTATTGTGAAATGCGGTGGCGAATCTTTGGATGAATATTATGTAACTTCGGGCTTTCTCAATGAAAATACGAACTATCCAAACATGTGCCGTACACAAGTAAGAATAAGATTGGATTCTCCTGTAGATTATTTCCTTAAAAACCCATTGGGCAATCATCATATAATGCTTCTTGGAAATCATGTAGATGCGCTATACGAATTTCTTCAGATGAACTCGTGCAAACGAATAGAATAAGATTTGTAAATATAATAGTGAAATTCAAGAATAACAAACCCCAAACTCACAAACTATGAATGATTACAAAATTCTTGTAGTAGATGACGAAGAAGATCTTTGCGAGATTCTTAAATTCAATCTTGAAAATGAAGGCTACGAAGCAGATACTGCAAACTCTGCGGAAGAAGCCTTGAAACTGGATCTAGCCACCTATGATCTGCTACTTCTGGATGTAATGATGGGCGAAATATCGGGTTTTCGTATGGCAAGTATTCTTAAAAAAGATAAGAAAACCGCACACATCCCTATTATTTTTATAACTGCTAAGGATACGGAAAACGACACTGTTACCGGATTTAATGTAGGTGCCGATGATTATATTTCGAAGCCTTTTTCTCTTCGTGAGGTATTAGCGCGGGTAAAAGCAGTGCTTAAACGAAGCACTAAAGAAAAAATTGAAAAACTGCCGGAGCAGCTCATCTACGAAGAACTTGTTATAGATATAACTAAAAAGAAGGTAACTATTAGTGGTGAAGAAGTGCCGCTTACTAAAAAAGAATTTGAAATTTTGTTCTTATTTTTGAAGCATAAAGGAAAGGTTTTTTCGAGGGAAGATATATTGAGCAATGTGTGGCCGGATGAAGTTTATGTGCTCGACAGAACTATTGATGTGAATATAACCCGTTTGCGCAAGAAAATAGGGAAATATGGTAAATGTATTGTAACACGGTTGGGTTATGGTTATTGCTTTGAAGCCAAATAGGATTTTCAAAGATGCAAGAATACAAAAAATATGTTTTTACTTTTGGAAGGAAGCTCTTTCTTTCCGTGTTAGGATTATTCCTTGTATTTATTGCCAGCTTTTTCTTTTTTTTATATCTTACAGAGAAAGATCATAAAGTAGAGCTCTTAACCAACAAATTACAGAACATTAATGATAATGTTCATATTAAAATTCTGTCGAAGATTGATGAAGATTTGCCAGAATATATGGAGCTTTTATGTATTAAAAATCTGCGGCTTACTATTTTAAATGTAGAAGGAAAAGTGCTTTACGATAATGCGCTTGCAGAGATTGATACCCTAAATTTAAGTGATCGGCTTGAAATACAGGAAGCTTTAAAAGATGGAAGAGGCACGGATGTAAGAAGAATGTCTGTTTTCTTGGGCATTCCTTATTTTTTCTCAGCTACCAAATATGATGACTATATAATACGAACCGCCATACCCTACACAGATGAATTAGTGGAAACCTTAAAGGCTGATTATCATTATGTATGGTTTGCATTGATAATAATTATAGTTTTAATATATGTTTTTTATAAGATTACTGAAAATTTAGGTGTCTCAATTAATCAGTTAAGGCAATTTGCTGTTCATATTGATAAGAATGAACCATTCGATTCATTAACGAACTCTATTTCCGGAAACGATGAATTGAGTGAGATTTCTCAACATATTATTCGTATCTATCAACGTTTGCATGATACAAAAGAAGCCTTATATATTGAACGGGAAAAGCTTATTACCCATTTGCAAACGTCACGAGAAGGACTAGGGGTTTTTACAAAAGATAAGACTGAGATCCTGGTAAATAGTCTTTTTACTAAGTATGCCAATATTATATCCGACACTAACCTGGAGAATAGTGAAGACTTGTTTAAGGTTCCCGAATTGCAACCCGTTGTCTATTTTATTCAGAAAGCTCAAAAACGCCCTTTAGGTAAAGGAGAAGAGCGTATAAAAATCAATATTCAAAAAAACGGGCTGATCTTAATGGTAAAATGTATTATATTTCAAGATATGAGCTTCGAAATTTCCATTAACGATGTAAGTCAGGAAGAGCAGCAGTCACTTCTTAAACGCCAGTTAACGCAAAACATTGCTCACGAATTGAAAACGCCCGTTAGTAGTATTCAGGCTTATTTGGAAACCATAGTGAATAACCCTGATCTTTCATTGGAAAAAGAACAAATTTTTTTGATGCGATGTTATGAACAAAGTAACAGATTAAGCCGTTTGTTGCGGGATATTTCTGTGCTAACCCGTATGGATGAAGCTCCGGACATGGTTGAGTTGGAGAAATTAGATGTTTCGACAATAGTATCTAATATCATCAACGAACTGGCCTTAGAGTTAGAAAAAAAGAACATTACCATTATAAATAACCTGAAGAAACGGATTGAAATAAGGGGAAATAATTCATTAATATATTCCATCTTTCGTAATTTAATGGATAATTCTATAGCTTACGCAGGTGTAAATATCCAAATTATAATTAATAATTTTCGCGAAGATGAAAATTTCTATTACTTTAGCTTTGCAGATACAGGCATAGGGATTGGCTCGGAACATCTTCAAAGGCTTTTCGAACGCTTTTACAGGATAGATAAAGGTCGTTCGCGCAAGCTCGGTGGCACAGGGTTGGGATTAGCTATTGTAAAGAATGCTGTTATAATCCACGGTGGCACAATATCTGCAAAAAAATACCAAGGCGGAGGACTTGAGTTTATTTTCACACTGGGAAAGGATAAATGACCTATAACAACTTAAAATGAAAAATTTATTAATCCATTTGTTTATTTGCTTTGTTTTATTTTGTGTATGCAAAAATACAAATGCTTCTAACTCGAAGCCACAGTTGGCAGAAGTAGCTAAAAACCAATCGGATAGTTTAAAATTCCAGCTTCCCGAAGTACCGCTAATGTATGCCGCGTCAGAGAAACGTGGAGAATATCTGGCAATGCACTTTTGGGATAAATTTGATTTTAACGATACGGCATATATAAAGAAAAATGTTACGGAGGATGCCTGGGTGCAATATCTTACTTTGCTTCGTATGGTACCGCTCAATATTGCTCATGAATCTATACAAACTACTTATAGGAAAGCAGAAATAAACCGATTAATGCTGAATTATTTTATGGATTTTGCAGATCATTATTTATATGATCCTAACTCTCCATACAGAAATGAAGAGTTGTATATACCCATGCTCGAAACCGTCATTGCTTCGGATTCATTGCTGAACATGGAGAAAATTCGTCCGAAAGATCGTTTGGAACTTGCGCTTAAAAACCGGCTGGGTACAAAAGCAACCAACTTTAAATATACCCTTAAATCGGGTAAAGAGGCAAAGATGTACGATTTAAAGACAGATTATACACTAATCTATTTTCACAATCCCGGTTGTCATACCTGTGCGGAGATTACCCGGAAAATGAAAAACTCTATGGTAGTAAATCAGCTCTTATCCAAAAAGAAGATTACTATTCTTACCGTTTACCCTGATGAAGAAGTAGATGATTGGAAGGCTCATTTGTCCGACCTTTCAGATAAATGGATCAATGGCTATGACAAAGACATGATCCTTATGTATGACAATATTTATGATTTAAAAGCCATGCCCACCCTCTATTTATTGAATAAAAACAAGATCGTTTTATTGAAAGATGCTCCATTCAAAATAGTTGAAGAATACCTGATGCCATTGTAAAATAGAAGTAAAATAAAAAAAGGTACCCTATAAAAGGATACCTTCTTAAATCTGTCTGGTTATATAATCAGATTATTTTTTGTTGCGGTTACCGTAGCGGCTCATGAATTTGTCAACACGTCCTGCAGTATCTACCAGCTTAGATTTACCTGTATAGAAAGGATGTGAAGTGTTAGAAATTTCAAGTTTTACCAATGGGTAAGTTTCACCTTCGAATTCAATGGTTTCTCTGGTGTTAACGGTTGATTTTGATAAAAACATATCTCCGTTTGACATATCTTTGAAAACTACCGGACGATATGATTCTGGATGAATACCTTTTTTCATGTTAGTATCTGTTTTTTAATTATTATTTCGTTACTATTTTGGTAAGAATAGTGTAATGGGCTTTTTCAGAGCGCAAAGATAATGTTTTTTGTTTGAAACGAAAAAGAATGGAAGAAAAAATAATATGATAAAGCGCTAATGGGCTAATTGTCTTGCGAATGAATTGACACATTGACATATCATTTCGTTGTTATATTAATTAAAATGTCTGAAAAGATGCATATTTCTATCATTCTTCTTCAAACAATCACGTAAAAATGATTAATTTTGCGCAGAGTTTTCTCATTCACTAAACAATAAATATTTTATAAACATGATTAATTACAAAGATTTAGGCCTCGTGAATACACGGGAAATGTTTGCCAAAGCTATCAAAGGTGGCTATGCAATCCCAGCTTTTAACTTTAATAATATGGAGCAGTTGCAGGCAATTATTCAGGCTGCAGCCGAAACTAAATCTCCGGTTATACTTCAGGTATCAAAAGGCGCTCGTAACTATGCTAATCAAACATTGCTTCGTTACATGGCCGAGGGTGCTGTTGCTTATGCAAAAGAATTAGGTTGGGAGCACCCACAAATAGTGCTTCACCTGGATCACGGCGATTCTTTCGAAACATGTAAATCTTGTATTGACATGGGCTTTTCTTCAGTAATGATCGATGGTTCTCATCTTCCTTATGATGAAAACGTTGCTCTTACAAAGAAAGTAGTTGAATATGCTCATCGGTTTGATGTTACAGTTGAAGGTGAATTAGGTGTATTGGCAGGTGTTGAAGACGAAGTATCAGCAGAAGAACATACATATACAAAACCGGAAGAAGTTGTTGATTTTGTAACTAAAACAGGTTGCGATAGCCTTGCTATTTCAATTGGTACTTCTCATGGCGCGAATAAATTCAAGCCGGAACAATGTACACGTAACGCTGAAGGTGTACTGGTTCCTCCTCCATTGCGCTTTGATGTATTGGAAGGGGTTGAAAAAGAACTTCCGGGATTCCCAATCGTTCTTCATGGAGCATCATCTGTTCCGCAGAAAGAAGTTGAAACGATCAATAAATACGGTGGTGGTTTAAAAGATGCTATCGGCATTCCGGAAGAACAACTTCGCAAAGCTGCAACTTCAGCAGTATGTAAAATTAATATCGATTCTGATAGCCGCTTAGCTATGACTGCTGCGGTACGTGAAGTGTTTGCGAATTTTCCGGCCGAATTTGATCCGCGTAAGTACTTGGGTCCGGCTCGCGAAAATATGAAGAAACTGTATGTTCACAAAATAGTGGATGTTCTGGGATCAGCCGGTAAAGCAGAATAAGAAAAATATTGAATTTAATATTAAAAGAGGTTATTCATGTGGATAACCTCTTTTTTTTACCAAATTATTTCGATTTTTTGATCTCTTTATTGCTTTTATGAACTTTAGCACTTAATTTTGCAGTAAACAATTTTACTTAATCAAACATACTGATGAAAGACAAAACTAATTCTCGACTGAAATTATCCCACTTCCTGATTCTGTATTTAGTGTGTAGCAATGCGCTGTTTGCTTCCAGTTTGAGACAATATTCAATAAAGGATGGTTTATCTGATCCTACGGTATCTTCTGTTTATCAGGATAGGAAGGGATTATTATGGTTAGGCACAAACAATGGAATAAATACGTTTGACGGATTAAATTTCCAAACGCTACTTTTCGGTGATATCCCCAATCCATTTACAAGTAATATTATTGGAAATATAATTGAAGCGGAAAATGATATTTTATGGGTAGTGACCAATAATTCGTTGGTGAGGTTTAATAAGAAAACATTTGAAACCGAAAAGTTTGACGGATTTAATCTGGATACTAAAATTACATGTGGATTATCTCATGATACTTATATAATAAAAGAAAATAACTCTCTTAGTTATTACACTTCGAAGGATGGTTTAAAGAAGATACCAATTAGGGACCTGGCATTTGATAGTGTAATGGAAATATTTGTTGATAACAACAATAATCTGTGGATTTTTACTGACGATGGAAATCATCGCAGCTTTTCAATAAGCTATGAAGGAACCGAATTGAAATTAACTCCTGCCAATCAATTTCGGCATGCAGAACCTTTGTTATGGTGTTTCTATGAAGATGGTTCGGTTTATTTTGTGGATGCTACCCTTACCTTCTTTGAATATAATCTGGCTTCGCGAACTAAAATCTATATTCAAGATATTCATGAAAATGTAGTGAAATACGGTGAAATATCTTCTATTATAAGGCATAAAGCAGATTTCTTTATAGGATTTGCCAATGGTGGATTATTGCGTATAAAAAATATGCCCGATAGAAGAAATAAATATCAACTGGAAGTGATATCTGTAAAAGGAGGAATACTTTCTCTTGCCTCCGATAGATTTCAGGATATCGTATGGGTTGGTACCAACGGACAGGGGGTGAATATGTATTTTGCTGAAGCATCCTCTCTTGAAGGGGTTCTTTCATCTTCATTTCCAAGTCCGGTTCGTTCGCCATTAACTTCCTTTTACATGGACGAGAATCAAACCATGTGGTTAGGAACTGCGGGAGATGGTGTGGTGAATATACATGATTTTAATCTGGAAAAAGGTACAGGAAGCCGCTCGCAGCAATACAATACCTACAACAGTCAGCTGGTAAGCGCTATGGTAACCGATCTCGCGGGAAGTAGCCGTAATATCATCTGGATTGGAACCGAAAACGGTTTGAATTATTATTCTTATAGTGAATACCGGGTTAAAGGAATGCAGATTGTTGCCGATGGAAAACCTCTGAAAATGATACGCTCGGTGTGCGAACTGAACGATACCACGTTATGGGTAACAACAGCGGGAGAAGGAGTAGTGAAAATTAAATTAGCAGGTAGTTTGGATAATCCTGTTGTTGTACAGGCTAAGCGATTTCTTGTAGGCAACGGAAACGAAAAAGATAACCATTTTACCGATATCTATAGAGAAAATAACAATACCGTTTGGTTTGGAAACCTGGGTAAGGGAGTTTACAAAATGGACAGTCGTTCCGAAAAAATGGAAAATATTCAGTTTGGTAAAACAGAAAAATCTCTGCTGAATAGTATCTACGCTATCTATAAGAACAATAATGGATATTGGTTCGGTACTGCCGATGGGCTTGCCAATCTGAATAACAATCAGAAAACAATTTATAATGACCAAAACGGATTGCCGTTTAAAATGATAAACGGAATATTGGAGGATACCTCCGGTAATCTGTGGCTAACTACTGATAAAGGCATTGTGAAGTTTAATGTGGAAAAACTATCGCCGCATCTTTGCAAACAGTCGGGTAAGGTGATTACTGATTTTGCTGAAGGTGCATATTACAAAGACCCCGGCACCAATATGCTGGTTTTTGGAGGTGCAAATGGCTATGTAACGATCAATGAAAATGATTTTGTACATCAGGATTATACACCCGAAATCCAGTTTACCGGGCTAACCGTATTTGGCAAACAGGAAAATATCTATAATTACTACTCCGGAAATAAATCGGATGCACTTAAACTGAATAATAACCAGAATGTTTTTTCCGTTTCTTTTGTGGCCAACGACTTTATAGATGGAAACGACTACACCTATTATTATAGATTAAATGAACAGAGCGATAATTGGGTGGACAATGGAAGCTCCAATGCTGCATATTTCACTTACCTAAATCCGGGTAATTATACGCTATCGGCAAAATACAGGAATAACGTAACAGGTAAAGAGAGCCCTGTGTATACATTAAAAATGCATATAACAAATCCATGGTATAAAAGTACCTGGGCATATTTAATATATATTCTTGTGTTTTTACTTCTTATCTATGTATCCCGTTTTGTGTTTCTGTGGAAAAGCCGGAAGCAATTTGAGAGCCGTTTTAAAAACGAAGTAAATAGTCTTAATCTCCAATTCTTTGCTAACATGGCCAATGAATTCTATTCATCATTAACCATGATAATGAATCCTGCAAAGAAAATACTCGAGTTATCTCCATCGGATAAAAAGATACATACCTATACTACTGTTATCCAGCAAAATGCTCGTAAGTTAGATGAATTTATCAGAGATATATCCGAACTTCGTATACTCGTAAATGGGCAAAGAGCTCCTCAGGTTCAAACAATTCCGGTATCGGAAATAGCTGATTCAATAGCTGAAATCTTTATTGAAAAGACACAGGGAAAGGATATCAATTATCAAATAAAAATTGAAAGCGAGGTTTATTGGAATTCGGATAGTTATTGTTTGCGGAGTATCATTAACAATCTTTTGACCTACATCTTTACACGCGTAAACAATAATGGCGCCGTTGCTATGACGCTTTCTACGGAAAATGATATTTTACAGCTTGTTATTACAGGTAATAATATGCAATCGGACAAGAAAAAAATAATGGAATTGTTTGATAGCCACAAGATACTCCGGATATTGGAAGAAAGGAGCAGAAAGGGATATCCTATACGAGATGAGCTGATGCTTGCGATTTGCTCCGGTATGGTGAATTTATTGGAAGGTGGAATTAAAGTGGATAGTGTTAATGATGAAGTGTCTTTTATTGTAAAATTACCTCAACTGGAAATTCAGGATGAAGATATTATTATAATAGATGATGATAAACCAATAAAGGTATATAATGAAACGATTGTACCGCCTGTACCGGAATATCCGGTTGAGAAGAATCTGCTAACAATCATGTTGTTGTGCAATGATCCTTCTCTGGAATGGTTGTTGGCTGATCATTTTGGGCATAGGTATAATCTGGAAGTTTACGATGATATTACCAATGTCCCCGAATTACTGAGTACCAATAAATATAATCTTCTTATTTCGGAAGCCAATTTGAAGGATGCTGATGGTACCGAATTTATCAAAAGCATTAAACAAGATCCGAATATGCAGATATCATGTGTGATTCTTGCTTCGGAAAATAGTTTAGAAGAGAAGTTCAAATCCATGGATGCCGGTGTTGAATTATACATTGAAAAGCCATTCGATATGGATATCCTTGAGGAAGAGCTGAAACGTATCTTGAAGTTCAAGGAGTTGCAGGAATATTATACATCATCACTAAACCGCAAGTTTGAATTGGGTGATGAGGCTTTCCCAACAAAAGAGGATAAAAAATTCTACGACAATATGATTGGTATTATAGATAGCAATCTAACAAATCCAAAGCTTTCTGTTGAAATGATTTGTAATGAATTGGGTTATACGTCACAGGACTTTTATACGAAGCTGAAAGAAATAACCCGCAAAACTCCAAACGAAATAATCAGGGAATATAGATTGAGTATCGTTGAATTGCTGCTTATATCTACATCTCTTCCTGTTGACGAAGTTATGGAGAAATCAGGATTCTCAAACAGAGATACTTTTGTGAAGGTATTTACGCAGAAGTTTGGCATGGCACCACGTAATTACAGGGAGCAGCATAAGCGAAAAATATTGGCGGATATTGAAAAGAAGAAGGGATAATTGCATAGGGACTTCCTTGTACCGGCAAGGGAGCCCCCTATACCTGCGGAATGAATTTTAATATAGCACTAACCCTGCTATTCCACACCCTATAATCATCAATATAGGATTAATCTTAAATTTTCGTGTACCAACAAAAGCAATTATAAAAAGCACAACACTTATAATAAATGTATAGAGGTCTTCTTTTGGTGAACTAAAATTATCTTTATTCATCAGAACCAGTGCAGCGGCAGCCAATAAACCTACAATAGCCGGTCGTAATCCCTTGAAAATAGATTCCACAACAGGATGTTTTTGGTATTTTATAAAGAAACGGCTTATAAGTAGCATAATAATAAAGGATGGAAGCACTACGGCAAAGGTTGCTGTTACCGATCCCCAGATACTATTGGTAGCAGCATAACCAACGTAAGTTGCCGAATTTATTCCGATAGGCCCCGGAGTCATCTGGCTGATAGCGATTATATCAGTAAACTCCTGAGCAGTGAGCCAGTTATGGCGGGTAACAATCTCTCCTTGAATAAGCGATAACATTGCATAACCACCACCAAAACCGAAGAGGCCTATTTTAAAGAATACATAAAATAATTCTAAATATAACATAATTCAAAATTTCTTTGTGACACTTCCCCAAATATACCCTCCAACTCCTGCTCCAATGATAATCCAGATAGGAGAGAAGCCCAATAACCAAATTAAGAGAGCCGAAATTATTGGAATCCAGATAGTGTAACGATTAATACGTGCCGATTTTGCCATGTTAAACGTGGGAGCCGCGATCAACGCTACTACCGCCGGACGAATGCCCTTAAAAATACGTTCAACCACCTGATTCTCTTTAAAGTTACTAAAGAACATGGCAATGGCGAGAATAATGACGAAAGAAGGAAGAACAGCTCCTAGTGTTGTAGCAATACTTCCTCGTAATCCTCGTAGTTTATAGCCTATAAATATGGATATATTTACAGCAAAAACTCCCGGTGCAGATTGAGAAATAGCTAACAGATCAAGAAAGTCATCCTGTTCAATCCACTTTCGTTTACTTACTATTTCATTCTCTATCAGTGGCACCATGGCGTATCCACCGCCAATGGTGAACAAACCTATCTTACAGAAAATGGAAAATAATTGAAGATATATATTCATTTTACTATCTATCCTTGCCTTTGTATTTGCTTGGGCTTACGGCGAAGTGCTTTTTAAATACTTCACGGAAGTATTTAGCATCTCCAAAGCCCGTCATTTCAGCTACTTCAGTAACACTGTACTTACCTTCTTTGAGGTATTCGGCAGCTTTATTTAAACGAATAACCCGCATATAATCGCTGGGTGCCGAATCGGTAAGAACCCTAACTTTATTGTATAAACTTGTGCGACTCATATTCATATGATAACACAGCGAATCTACATTAAAATCCTGATTGCTCATGTTTTCTTCGACTATTTTTCTTAATGTAGAAATAAATTTCCAGTCTAAATCCGAGGAGCACTTAAGCTCCATTCCGTTATCTGCTTCATCTTCAACTAAATCCAGACTGGCAAATTTGCCTTTTAACCGTGCCCTGTTTGCAAGTAAATTAGCAATAGTTGCTTTTAATATGCTTATATTAAATGGTTTAACAATGTATTCATCGGCACCGGTTTGAATTCCTTTTATAATATTTCTATCGTTATTGAGAGCAGTTAATAATATCACCGGGATATGCGATGTTTCGATATCACTTTTAAGCTTTTCGCACATTTCATCTCCCCTCATTTCGGGCATCATTATATCCGATATAATAAGTTCGGGCATGTACTCCTTTACTATTAGCAACGCATCTTTTCCGTTTTCGCAGGTTTGCACATGGTATTCGTCTCCTAGTGTTTGTTGCAGATAATCGCGTAATTCATCGTTATCCTCTACAACAAGAATTCTTCTTCCATTAGGGTTAATTTTAATAGGTGAAGTATCTGGTATGGTAATATATTCTTCCATAGTTGTGCTCTCTTTTTGGTGAGGCATTGCCAGGTGTGCTTTCTTGAAATGATTATATCCTTTAGGAAAAGATATTTTAAATGTCGTACCTTCCTGTTCCACACTCTTAAGATTAATTTTCCCTTTGTGCAGCTTCACTAAACGACCCACTAATACCATTCCCATGCCCGAACCGGTAATCTTTGAATTAATAGCATTCGAAGCCCGAAAGTGATCTTTAAACATTTTTTTTTGTTCGGATGCGGGAATACCTATACCTGTGTCTTTTACAATAACACTCCAATATCCGGGCGAATCGTATGCATATACATTAACAGAGCCACCTGTGGGAGTATATTTTAAAGCATTAGAAATAATATTACGGATGATGGAATCCATCTTTTCCCTGTCGAACCAAACATTCAGAAACTTAAAATTGCTTTTATAGGTTAGTGCAACTTGTTTAACAGAAGCATAAGACTGGAATGACTTTATAATATCGTTTATTAGCGAGTTAAGCTCATGTTCGGCTATAAAAACTTCCGAAGAATAGATATCGGTATGCTCGAAATTGATAAGATTATTGGTTAATCTCAATAAAACATTTACATTACGAAGAGCTGTATTAATATTTCTTGTTCCATCGGGAGTAAGTTCTTCATTATTAACAATTTCATCAAGAGGGGCTTTAACTAAGGTTAATGGTGTGCGGATATCATGAGCTGTATTAATGAAGAATTCAAATTTTTCTTCTGAAGACTTGCGCTGCTTGCGTATGTAATACAAGCGAGATAAAAAGAATAAGAGTGCCACTGCCAAGGTTGCATAAACGATAACAAACCACGAACTTTTCCAGAATGGAGGTTTTATGGTGATTTGTAAATTACGTTCATCGGTAGTTCTTTTTGTTTCATTAGAAACCGTTTTTATCTGCAAGTTATATTTTCCCGGTGGAAGATTAGTAATAATTATAGAACCATTAACATCGTATGGACTCCAGGTGCTATAGCCATCTAGCTTCCAGGAATATAGAATATCGGATGGATAATCATAATTTATAGCCAGTGCTCTTAAAGAAAATGTATTCTCATTATGCTTAAGTACTATTTCATCCATATTATTAATATTCTTCTTTAAAGGAATGGATTTGCATCTTTTTCTTGATATATTAAATTCGGATAAAATAGTTTTTGAAGGGAAATTGGATGGAATTTCTATGTAATTGTCTAACTCAATAGCTCCATAAGCACTTCCAAAAACAAAGTTTCCATTTTCTCTGATGACGCCGGAATTAGGACAGAACTCCTCTGTAATCAACCCTTGCTCTTTTGTCCAATTACAAAAATCATTGTCTTCCGTGTAATTGAAACGGGTTAATCCGCTACTTGTACTAAGAATGATGGTGCTATCATGCGAAAGTATAGTATAAATATTATTAGAGATAAGTGCGCTGTTATTTTTATTAAAAGACGTGAAAGTATTCTTATCGGTGTTATATACAATAAGACCGTTTCCGTTTGTACCAATAAACAGCGTGTTTTCAAGTTGATGCAAACAATAAATATAGCTGGATAAAACCGGTAGTTCTATCTTTTTATACGCACCATTTTTTTTATTTAACAAAAACAATCCCGATTCACTGCCAACCCAAAGAAAGTTATCGTCTTTATTTAATAAAGTCGTGATATTTTTAAGATCAGGATAAGTAGTTACTTGTTGGGCAGATGTATCTATCTTTTTTAAATTGTAATATCCTCCAATCCACAAGTGATTATCGGAACCTTTTATTATAGAACATATATACTTGTCCGGTTTCGATTGATCTTGTTGAAACGTTTGGATCGGAACAATTTCAGCCGTTAGTTTATCCTTATTAATTTCATAGATATTCGAACTGTGTCCCCCTACAAAAAACTTGCCGGGTACAATTTCGCATATTGATAAAAAAGCATTGTTTTTTTCTTTATGAGATGGATTGAAAGTACTTAAAAAAGAATGCCATTTATCAGTTTTGTTATTGTAAAAGCACACTCCATTGTTTGTTGCAAACCAGAGATCTCCTTCACTGTCTTCAATAATATCATTCACCATATTATTCACCAAAGATTGCCGGTTTCCGGCAGAATGCATATATATATTATGGAAACAGTAACGATCATCCCTAACGGAAATGCCCATTGGGTGGTTAGCTATCCATACTCTTCCGGTAGAATCAATATAAATATCGGCAATATTATTGCTTAGAGTGTTGTTTTGATTGAAATTAGTTACTATATAAGGTGTTGTAGCATAGGTTGTCGCATTTAGTTTATAGATCTCCGCACCATTAGCGACTAAAAGTATTTCATCGTTGTTTAATGCGGCAATCTTAGTTATTGTAATATCGGAAAAAACACTTTGCGGGCTATCAATTAATTCTTTTGTAGTAAGGTTATATACGAATAAACCTTTCTGGAGCGTACCTATAAACAGTTGATTAGAGGGTAGATGGTAATGCAGATTATTCACCATCAATTGTAAGTCGTTAATCTGTGGCAAAGAAATGAAGTTGAGAGAATCGTTTTTTATTTCTACAACATGGATACTGCTATCGGTGCCTATGTAATAATAATTGTTTTTACATTGACATATATGAGTAATTTCTCCCGAAGTTTTTCTGTTAAAACTTAATTCCTTTCCGGTAACAGTGTTATATATGTATATATAGTCTTTACAACAGAGCCAGAGGTTGTTGTCTTTGTCAATAAAACTGTGTGTAACAGGTAGGGTTGTTTCCGAGCTGCTTTCTTTAGGAATCTTATAAACCGGTTCAAAATTATCAGAGATGGGGTTGTAATAAAAAACAAATCCTCTTTTGCTGATTTCCCATAGGCTTCCGTTATTATCAGTGTAAAGCCAATTTAGGTATTGCAAGGAGCTGATTTCTTTATCGGTTTTGAGATTGTAATGTTTGAAAAATCTACCATCATAACGATCGATGCCTTTATGGGTAAGAAACCACATAAAGCCAATTGTATCTTTTTGAATTGCGTAAACTTTTCTGCTACTTAGCCCATCTTCAATCCCGATGTTTTTAAATACTTGCCCGGCACAAAAAAATGGAAATAGAAATAAGAAAAAGATTGGGATACAGAACTTTTTTCTCATTGGTTAGGTATTATTTTCTCTCTATGCACCGCAAAGCTAATAACTATTCCGCAAAAAACAAAGAAGATGGCTGTACAATTTATTTTATGAACAATATATGCAATCCCATTAAACGGATGAATAGCGATAGTAAAGAACGGAGTAACAATAAAAAAAGCCTGAGATTTCATACACTCAGGCTTGTCTTTTTTTTGTTTATTTTGTTTTATCTTCTATCCATTTCTTTGCATTCACAAACGCTTCAATCCACGGGGTAATCTGATCGCTACCCCTTCTATCTGTTAAATAATACCCCGTTTGCCATGGAAAAAGTGAACGTTCCAAATGCGGCATCATTGCCAGATGACGACCATCCGCACTGGCTAAAGCCGCAATACTATAATCAGATCCATTCGGATTACCGGGATACTCATCATAATTATATTTAGCAACCACATTGTATTTATCTTCTTCGTAAGGAAGCGAAAATTTACCTTCGCCATGAGCAACCCATACACCTAACTTACTACCACTCAACGAGCCGAACATTACGCTGCGGTTTGTAGGAATTACCACACTTACAAACTCCGACTCGAATTTCTGCGATTCATTGTGAAGCATGGCGCCTTTCCGGTTGTGTTCAGGATTGATAAGATCAAGTTCCATCATCAACTGACAGCCATTGCAAATACCCAGCGATAGCGTATCTTCGCGGGCATAGAATTTATTAAGTGTTTCCTTGGCTTTCTCGTTGAACATGAATACACCGGCCCAACCTTTGGCACTTCCCAGAACATCCGAGTTTGAAAAGCCACCACAGTAAACCACCATATTAATATCCTCTAGTGTTTCGCGACCGCTGCTAAGGTCTGTCATGGTTACGTCTTTTACATCGAATCCTGCAAGATACAATGCGTAAGCCATTTCACGTTCGCCATTAGTGCCTTTTTCGCGGATGATAGCCGCGCGAACACCATTAGGAGTACGGCGATCCGGTGAGATATCATATTGAGAGAATTTACCAGTAAAGTTGGTTGGGAATATCAATTCCAATGGTTGCATCTTATAATTGTTGAAGCGTAGTTTAGCACAATCGTTCATAGATTGTTTACGATCCAACAGGTAAGAAGAAGTGTACCATACATCGCGCATATGATCGATACCAAACTGGTAAGTTGCATCACCTTTGGTTACCAAAATATGACGTTCGTTGGTTGGCTTACCAATCTTTACATACCCAACTCCGGCATCATCCAGAATCTTCTTAACTTCATCAGCATTCTTGTCTTTTACCTGAATAACGATTCCCGGGTTTTCGGCAAATAGGATTTTTACCAGATCATCTTCTTTAATTTTATTGAAGTTGATATCCAATCCACCTTCTATATTGGCGAAGCACATTTCCAGCAAAGTAGTGATTAAACCACCCGCCGAAATATCATGACCGGCCAGAATAAGCTGTTTGTTTACCAATCCCTGAACTGCCAGGAATGCATCGCGGAAATACTCCGCATCTTTTACGGTAGGAACTTCATCACCTATCTTATTAAGCGATTGCGCGAAGGCAGAACCTCCCAGTTTCAATTTGTCAAAGCTGAAATCTATATGATAGAGAGTGGTTTTTTCATCGTTTACCAACACGGGCGAAACCACTTTCTTCACATCAGAAACTTCTGCGCCTGCCGAAACAATTACCGTTCCCGGAGAGATAACCTTGCTTCCGTCAGGATATTTCTGCGTCATCGACAAAGAATCTTTGCCTGTTGGAACATTGATTTGAAGTGAACAACAGAAATCGCTCAACGCCTTAACGGCTGTATATAAACGTGCATCTTCTCCTTCCTGAGAGCGGCAAGGCCACATCCAATTAGCAGAAAGTGATACACTATCAAGCCCATCGGCAAGCGGCGCCCAAACAATATTGGTAAGCGCTTCTGATACTGAAAGAACAGAACCGGCGGCGGGATCGGAAAGAGCCGCTTGCGGTGCATGACCGATAGAGGTTGCAATACCTTTTTCACCACGGTAATCCAGGGCAACCACGCCACAGTCGCTTAACGGCAATTGAATTTCGCCTTGGCACTGCTGGCGGGCAACTTTTCCGGTAACCGAACGGTCTACCTTGTTGGTGAGCCAATCTTTACAGGCAACAGCTTCCAGTTGAAGCACGTTGGTGAGGTAATCATGCAGTTGTGAAGTTTCGTATACCGGGTTGTTGTAATGATGTTCTACCGTACTATCCCTCATGTATGTTTTGGGTGACGAACCGAACATTTGGTCTACCGACAACTCAAACGGGCAAAATCCATCGGCATGTTGGAAAGCAAAAATATGATCTCCGGTCGTTTCTCCCACAACATACATCGGTGCGCGTTCGCGTTCGGCTATTTTGTTTACATAATCAATAGCTTCTTCTTTAATTAGCAATCCCATACGCTCCTGCGATTCGTTGACAATGATTTCTTTCGCCGAAAGGGTTTGGTCTCCAACAGGAAGCATACTTAAATCGATAAGTCCACCGCATTCTTCCACTAATTCCGAAAGACAATTTAAATGCCCTGCCGATCCGTGGTCGTGAATAGATATAATTGGATTTTCTTCTTCTTCGCACAAAGCACGAACAACGTTATTGGCGCGTTTCTGCATTTCAGGATTGGCACGTTGAACGGCATTTAGTTCGATGCCACTGCTGTAGCGTCCGGTATCAACCGAAGATACAGAGCCGCCACCCAATCCGATGCGGTAATTATCACCACCAATCACCACCACTTTATTTCCTGCTTCGGGCGATCCCTTAAGTGCATCGCGTTGCGTACCGTAACCAACACCACCGGCAAGCATAATAACTTTATCGTAGGCATACAAAGTGTTGTCTTCTTTATGCTCGAAAGTAAGCACCGACCCACAAATTAGTGGCTGACCAAAGTGGTTACCAAACTGAGAAGCCCCATTAGATGCTTTAATCAGAATCTGTTCCGGTGTTTGATATAACCATTTGCGAACAGGGAGTAGTTCTTCCCACTCGCGTCCTTCTTCGGTACGAGGGTAAGATGTCATGTATACCGCGGTACCGGCAATCGGCCAGGAGCCTTTACCACCAGCCATGCGGTCGCGAATTTCTCCACCTGTTCCGGTAGAAGCCCCATTAAAAGGCTCAACAGTGGTAGGGAAGTTATGGGTTTCTGCTTTAAGCGAGATAACAGTTTTTATATCCCTGATTACGAAATAATCTGATGTAGAGTGATTTACAGGAGCAAATTGTTCCACTACAGGGCCTTCGGCAAAAGCTACATTGTCTTTGTAGGCCGAGATAATCTTATTGGGATTTTCGTGGGTTGTCTTTTTAATCATCTGGAAAAGGGAAGATTCCATCTCCTGTCCATCGATAATAAATGTGCCACCAAATATTTTATGCCGGCAGTGTTCGGAGTTGATCTGTGCAAATCCAAAAACTTCCGAATCGGTTAATTGGCGGCCTAAATCACCGGACACTTTTTTCAGGTAATCAATTTCTTCCTGTGATAGTGCCAGGCCTTCTTTTTCGTTGTACGATTCCAAATCTTCGATATAAAAAGTTGGTTCCGGCCTGCGGTTTGTCGTAAATATGTTTTGATCCAATCCCTTGTACATACGTTGCAGCATCGTGTCGTAATCTGCATTTTCGTTTTCTACAGGGTAATATTCTTCAATACGGGTAATGTCTTGTAAGTCCATATTCTGAACAATTTCCACCGCATTCGTACTCCATGGCGTAATCATTTCTTTTCGCGGACCAATGAAGTAACCGTTCAGGTTGTCTTCTTTTTCAATTTCGGCATTACCAAACAGCCAACAAAGTTTCTTGTTATCTTCCTGTGTAAGTGCACTATTGCTTTCTACTGCAATAACATTTTGGGAAGTGGTTTTGAAGAAAAAAATCATGATGTTTTTGTTGTTAAATTGAGTTTTATCAAATTCATTGCAAAGATAATTAAAATTTCTGATTTCATGGAGATAAAGATAGGATAGCGGTTAAGTGCCTGCCATGTTTAAAGCATGCCAACAAAATACCTATGTTGTACTGGTACGATGTAGGTGTTCTGCCGGTACAACGTAGGTGTTTTGCCGGTACAACGTTGCATTTTCAAATTAGCAACGTGCTGTTGAGACAAATGCAACGCGCATTTGGGAGAAATGCAACGCGCATTTGCTTTACTGCACCAGTGCTTTTCGGTATTATCTCCTATTTTAAACACTTGTTTAATAAAAAGCCCCGGATATTTTCTTGTTTAAAAAATAATGCTTTCCTTTGCATTAAACAATTGTTTAAAACATATGTTTAATGACAAGAATAATTCAGAAGTAAAAGAACGTATCCTCGCTGTTTCCCGCCATTTATTTATTAAGAACGGATACAACAGTACCAGTGTACGCGATATAGCCAGTGCCTCAGACACAAACGTGGCGATGGTAAACTATTACTTTCATTCCAAATACAATCTCTTCGAAATAATTTTCGAAGACGCATTAGAAGTACTGTTGAACAGAATACTGAAAGTAATAAATTCGGATAAGCCGATATTCGAACTGATATCATCATGGATAGATGCATACTATGAAACAATGCTGGAATATCCTCAGATACCAATATTTATATTAAATGCAGTAAATCAAAATCCACAGAGTTTATCGAAAATAATACAGAAATATCAACCTTATGAAATATTCCTGAAGATCACCGAAAGATTTGATCAGGAAATAGAGAAAGGAAATATCAGGGAAACTCCCTCATTAGATTTCCTGTTGAATATCTTCTCATTGTGCGTATTCCCATTTATCTTTGGAAATCTGGCAACAAATGTGGCAGGAGTTAGCCAGGAAGAATACACGGTAATACTAGAGAATCATAAACACTATGTAAAAGAATTTGTAATAAACGCATTGAAGAATTATGAGTTATAACGGGTTCATTATTCTTTAAAAACTTCGTCAGAAAAATGAAAAGCAATGTCTATAGAGTTGGGGTTGATGTCGGCTCCACTACATTGAAAGTAATTGTTCTAGACCATGCAAACCAAGTAGTTTACAAGGCCTATCAACGGCATAAAACTGATATCAATGGTATATTAGCTGGAGAATTAAACAAGGTAAGTAATCGGTTTCCTGATGCTGTATTCGCAATCACCATTACCGGATCTGCCGGAATGGGTATATCAGAACGTACCGGGATAACGTTTGTACAGGAAATTGTGGCATCGGTAGAAGTAATCAACCGATTGTATCCGCATGTAAAAACAATGATCGATCTGGGTGGAGAAGATGCCAAAATGGTATTCTTTTCACTCGGTAAACAGCCGGATATTCGTATGAACGGTAGCTGCGCCGGCGGTACGGGAGCATTTATCGACCAAATGGCCGATCTGATGAATATCTCTGTAGAGCAATTGAACAAAGAAGCGCTTAACTACGAAAAAATATACCCGATAGCTTCGCGATGCGGGGTTTTCGCCAAAACCGATGTGCAGAACCTTATCTGCCGGAATGTACCCGTTGCGGATATCTCGGCATCCATACTGCATACCGTTGCCCTTCAATGTATTACATCTCTTGCCAGAGGGTACGACATTGAGCCGGATGTGTTGTGCATTGGCGGCCCGCTGACTTTTATTCCTGCCTTGAGAAACTCATTTAAAGATTTGTTGAAACTAAGCGATACCGATTTGGTATTGCCCGAAAATAGTGAATATTTCCCGGCACTGGGTTGTGCCATGCTGGCCGACCCACATCATGCCGTTGATAATATTTTACGTTGGGTGCAAAGACTCAATACCAGTCCTACAGACAGGAAAGATGTTCTTCCTGTATTGTTTCCCAATGAGAGCGCTTATAACGAATGGAAAAAGAGCAGGAATATTAAGCAATTCACAAACTGGAAATGGGAAAAGAATAAACATGCCGACTGCTTTTTAGGAATCGACTCCGGTTCAACAACTACCAAAATACTCGTCATGGCAGAAGATTCGAGCATCGTTTATTCATTCTACGGCAGCAACGAAGGAAATCCTTTAAAGAAAGCAATCGAAGGTTTGGCCGGCTTCTATCAGAAAGCAGAAAAAGAGGGAATCAGTTTCCGTTTCTTATCTTCCGCAGTAACAGGTTATGGCGAAGACCTTATTAAATCAGCACTAAATCTGGATTATGGTATTGTAGAAACAATGGCGCATCTGGCCGGAGCCCAGTTTGTTGATCCATTGGTGTCTTTCGTGCTCGATATCGGCGGACAAGACATAAAATCTATTTTCACCCGCGAGGGCGTGATCTCAAATATCGAACTAAATGAAGCTTGTTCTTCCGGTTGCGGTTCGTTCCTGCAAAACTTTTCGGCAACCATGAATATGGATTTGAATCAATTCTCGCGAGAAGCATGTATGTCGCAGTGTCCTAGTGATTTAGGTTCACGCTGCACCGTATTTATGAACTCTAAGGTAAAACAGTCTTTACGGGAAGGCGCAAGTTTAGGTGATATTTCTGCCGGATTGGCATACTCCGTAGTAAGAAATTGCCTGTTTAAAGTGCTGAAAATAACCAACCTTAATACGTTGGGAGATCATATTGTTGTACAAGGTGGAACCTTCCGCAACGATGCCGTTTACAGGGCATTAGAACTGGAGTCGGGAAAAGCAATCAGCTCAACCGATCATCCTGAACTCATGGGGGCTTTTGGAGCAGCCTTGTACGCGCGCAAGATGTGGAAAGTTAATCATACATCTAACACGCCTAACGGAATACCGGCATTACCCGAAGTCGATAAGATTGAAACCAGAGAATTGCAATGCAAAGGCTGTACCAACAAATGTACTGTGCTTCGCTTTAAATTCGAAAACGGTAATATAAGCTATGCCGGAAACAAATGTGAGAAGATATTTTATAACAAAGCAGTAAGTCATAGTAAGGGTTATAATGCTTTCGATAGCAAGAATGAGATCCTATTTAGTCGTGAACTATCCGGGCAAGAAAAAGAAAGAAACTTAACAATTGGTATTCCCCGTGTTCTTAACATGTTTGAGAATTACCCGTTTTGGTACACCCTTTTTACCGAATGCGGTTTAAGCGTGCGGTTATCTCCGGAATCCACACTTTCATTGTATCAAAGTGGGGTAGGGAGTATTATGTCCGAGAATATCTGTTTCCCGGCCAAGCTGGTGCACGGACATATTCTCGCATTGATGAATCAAAAAGTAGACAGGATTTTTTATCCCATTGTTCCGCTGGAAGATAAAGAGTTTGGTTGTTCCAATAACTCGTTTAACTGTCCGGTGGTGAGTGGATACCCCGATGTGGTGCGCAGTTCCATTGATCCTGCGCGGCATAATATCCCGTTTGATAAACCTGTAATCAATTTCAGCAATCAAAAAGCGCTGGAAAAAGGTTGTCGGCAATATTTGTTGTCTTTAGGAGTTCCCGCTTCGGTATTTAAATCTGCTTTTGCAAAAGCAATGGCCGAAAGAAAGAGTACCAACGAACAAATAATCATCGCCCAAAAAGCAAGGTTAGACGAGGCCATAAAAGAAAACCGCTTGGTGTTTGTTGTGGCCGGAAGACCGTATCATACCGATCCATTGATACATCAAAAGGTTGGACAAATATTGTCTGATTTGGGAGTAGATGTATTCACCGATGATGTTTTTCGAAAATCCTTTAATAAAGGATTCGGTAAACTGAATATCGTTTCGCAATGGTCGTACCCTAACCGTGTGGTGCAGGCAGCGATGGAAGTTGCCCGTCTTCCGCAGAATGTACAGCTTATCCAGTTGAATTCTTTCGGATGCGGTCCCGACTCGTTCTTTATGGACGAAACCGGTGATATTCTCAAACATGCAGGGAAGAACCACACCATCCTCCGGTTAGACGAAATTGCCAGTCCCGGATCTATCCGGTTGCGGCTGCGTTCGCTTATCGAATCGCTGAAAGCGGTCGGAGCAGGTTCTAATCTTTCTACAGATGATTATAAAGGTTATAACACCATATATAAAAAGGAAGACCGCAGGAAAACCATTCTGGCTCCGTGGCTGGCCGATTTCTTCTCGCCTTTTCTTCCCGCGGTGGCAGAGTTGGCAGGATACAAGCTTGTAAATATGCCGAGAACTTCCCGCTCATCGGTTGATGAAGGATTGAAATATGGTCATAACGAGGTTTGCTATCCGTCTACATTGATTCTGGGTGATATTATATCTACCTTAAAATCAGGTAAATATAACTTGGATGATGTTGTTGTGGCAATTACTCAAACAGGTGGTCAATGCAGAGCTACAAACTATATCAGTCAAATTAAGGCCGGACTAAAGAATGCGGGTTTCGCTACTATTCCTGTGTTAGCTGTAGGAGCCGGTTCTATTCAGAACGAACAAGATGCTTTTAAAGTTCCCATCCTTAAGATACTGAATATTAGCATGTATGCTGTTTTGTATGCAGATGCTATCCAACAGATGTACAGTTCAACAGTTGTGCGCGAAAAGAAGAAAGGACAGGCAAGGGAGATTTTCGATTTCTATATAGAAGAAGGCATAAAAGCGGTTGAAAAGAACAATCATACTATACTTTTGGAACTGCTTCGGCAGGCTGTGGCCGATTATAATCAGGTTGATATATACGGTATCAATTATACCCGTATCGGATTGATCGGTGAGATTTATGTGAAATACAACAATTACGGTCAGGCACATATCACCGAATGGTTGCGCTCTAAAGGTATGGAAGTGGCAACACCTCCCATACAAGACTTCCTGATGCAGTATTTTGTAAATTCTCGTGTGAACGAAGAGAATCGGCTAAACAACGTTAGCCTTGGCGAGCGGGTAGTACGCTCTGTTTTTTGGAAATACATGAATATCCGTATCAATAAGATAGAGAATATTGTTTCAAAATACCGGTTCTATCATCCCACAGAGTCTATATTTAAGAAAGCGGAATATGCTTCCGAGATTCTCGATCCGGTTAATCAGTTTGGCGAAGGCTGGATGATTGCTGCCGAGGTGGCCTGCTTTGCCCGTCAGGGGATAAATAAGGTGGTATGCTTGCAGCCGTTTGGGTGTATTGCAAACCATGTGGTTGCCAAGGGGATAGAGAAAAGGTTGAGAAGTCATTATCCAAATATGAATCTGTTGTATCTCGATATAGATGGCGGCATGGCAGAGGTGAATCTGCAAAACAGGTTGCATTTTATGATGCAGGAATAGCACTGGGCACAGAGACTATGCAGATATAAGGTAAAATCTCTGTGAACTGCATAGTCCTCTGTTCCTCTGTGTTTTAAATGTTATGAATTATAATAAGAATAAGCACTTATCAATCTTTATTCAGCATTATCAAGTGAACTTTCCGGAGCTTGTTCTATCAATTCCATAAACTGATCGAGCATTGGGGTAATGATGATCTGGGTTCTGCGGTTGCGGGTTTTTCCTTCAGCGGTGTCATTGCTTGCAACCGGATTATACTCACCGCGTCCGGCAGCAGTGAGGCGTTTAGGATCTACACCGTAGTCGTTTTGCAATGCCTGAACAACCGAAGATGCCCGCAGGGCGCTCAAATCCCAGTTGTTGCGGATATTAGGGCGAGTTATCGGATCTGTATCCGTATTACCTTCCACCAGTACATCGTAATCGTTATAGTCGAGAATAATTTTAGCAATCTTGCTAAGGATCTCTCCTGCCTGGTTGCTTATTTCATAACTTCCGGAACGATAGAGCATTCTGTCATCCAGTGAGATATACACAACGCCTTTCAGCACCTGAATATCTAAATCACGCATTTCTTCGCGGGTGAGCGAGCGGGTGAGATTGTTAACCATCACAAGGTTCAGAGAATCCGACTTGTTCTTGGTTCGTACCAAATGCTGTATAAAGCGGTTAGAGGCATTTATCTCATCTACCAGTTTAGCGATATTTACATTTCCTTGAGAGTTTTGTGAAAGACTCTTGTTTAATAATTTCTGCATTTCGGCATAGTCTACACGCAGTGATTCATTGTTTCTTTGAGCCTCGGCTAGTCTTTCTTCAAGACTTGATGCGCGCGAACGGCTTTCTGTTAGTTGAAGTTGGTTTTCCCTCAATTCCGATTGCACCCGATCATAGTTTGTATTTAAATCTGTAAACTGCTTCTTGCTAACACATCCAGTAAACAATATGCCGACTGTTAATACCAGTAATCCAAATGTATGCTTCATAATAATACGTTTTTCTATTAATATTATATTGGCTTTATGATTAATAACAATAATGAATGCAGGAAGTTTAGGTCAGCGAATTGCAAATATACAAATAATGTCTCTTATTTCTCTGTAATCTAAAACAAATTACTTTTAATGCAAACTTACAAAAAAACAAAGGACTTTTAGCGAAGGGATAACAAAAAAACAAAGAACTTTTCTTCTAATGGCTTAAAAGGATTGCTTTGATGGACTAGAATCAGGGCGATACAATCTTTATCAGTTACTACACTTTTTACAAACGTTTGCATAAATTCTTCATCCATCAAAAAAGCAAAAAACATGCAGACGGATTATTTGTTCTATATTAGCAATCAAATTAACAATCAATGCTCTAATATCATGAAAAAGTTATTCTTATCTATCAGCATTTTCCTGCTTGCAGTGAGTGCATTCGCAGCAAATGTCAGTAAAATCGATCCGCCTTTCTGGTATGTAGGCATGGATAATCCACAACTACAACTTATGGTGTACGGCGAAGGGATAGGCGATGCTACCGTATCCGTAAACTATCCGGGAGTATATCTTAGCAATACCGTTCGCCTTGAAAGTAATAATTACCTGCTTGTTTATCTCAATCTTGAAAAAGATATAAGCCCGGGGAAGATCTCTCTTACATTTACTCAAGGGAAGAAGAAAACAACAAAAGAATATGAATTAAAGACTCGCGATAAAGACCCTGCCGGGCGTATGGGATTCGATGCCTCTGATGCCCTTTATTTATTGATGCCCGATAGATTTGCCAACGGAAATCCTGATAATGATAATGTTAAAGAATTGGCTCCTTATAAAGTAGATCGGAATGATCCCAATGCCCGCCATGGTGGTGATCTTGCAGGGATAGAGCAACACCTTGATTATTTTACCGATCTTGGCGTTACTGCCTTATGGTTTACTCCTATTCTTGAAAATAGCATGACAGGCGGTTCTTATCATGGATATGCTACAACGGATTATTATAAGGTGGATTCACGTTTTGGAACCAACGAAGAATATAGATCATTGATAGCCAAGTGCCAGAGCCGGGATATCAAAATCGTTATGGATATGATTTTCAACCATTGCGGAGTAGAACATCCATGGATTAAAGATATGCCTTCCAAAGACTGGTTTAATAATTGGGATCACGAAAAGAACTTTGTTCAAACCTCTTTTCGTCTGCCTCCAATGGTAGATCCGTATGCTTCCCGGTATGATTTCTTGAAAATGAACGATGGTTGGTTTGTAACTTCCATGCCCGATCTTAACCAGAAGAACCCTCATGTATATCGCTATCTGGTACAAAATAGTTTCTGGTGGATTGAATATTCCGGTATTGATGGAATTCGAATGGATACCTATCCCTATGCCGATTATGACGCTATGAGCAACTGGATGAAGGAGTTGAACAAACAATACCCCAATTACAGTGTAGTTGGTGAAACATGGGTAAGCGAACCTGCCTATACCGCGTGGTGGCAGAAAGATTCTAAATTATCAGCTCCACTCAACAGCCATTTGAAATCTGTTATGGATTTCAGCTTCTTTGAAAAGATAAATATGGCCATCAATGAATATACAGATGACTTTGCACAAGGATTGAATCGTATCTATAATAACTTTGTGTATGATTTTCTTTATCCCAATCCGGAAATGGTATTAGCATTCTACGAAAACCATGATACAGAACGCTTTCTGCGCGAAGGTCAGGATCTCACTAAATTGAAACAGGCAGTTACGCTGTTGCTTACCACGCGCCGTATTCCTCAACTGTATTATGGAACTGAGGTTATGATGAATGGTGTACGATGTGGTAGCGATGGACACATTCGAAGGGATTTCCCCGGTGGTTGGACGGGTGATCCTCAAAGTGCTTTCACTGCACAGGGACGTACTCAAATACAGAATGATAGTTTTAATTTCTATCGCACTTTATTGAAATGGAGAAAAGGAAATGGGGTGATTTCGAAAGGTAAAATGATTCAATTTATGCCTCAATATGGTGTGTATGTATATGCCCGTGAATATAACGGCAAAACAGTGGTGGTAATGTTGAATGGTACCGATTCGGAAGTTACGCTTCCGCTTAGTAATTACGAGGAAATCCTGAAAGAAAAAAAGCAGGGTAAGGACGTGATAACCAGCCGTACGATTACCCTAGTGGATGAATTGAAAATGACGGCGAGGGAATCGCTGGTTATTGAGTTATGATAAAGACTTTTATTCTGCTGCCGTAGGGGCATCCCTTGTGGGTTCCCAAGATGCCGCATGGTTGATACTATCCCAAAGGTAAATTATACTTGCCAAATATCTTTCTTGCGTTATCTAAGCGTTCGGCTGATAGGGGATTAACGTCTTTTAATTTATATTCCAATCCCAGTTGTTCGTACTTATTAACTCCCATAACATGATAGGGGAGGAGTTCTATTCTTTTAACGACAGAGAAATGAGTAAGAAATTCGGCTAGCTTTTCTAGTCGTTCATCATTATCGGTAAGTCCTGGAACTACCACATGGCGAATCCAGGTATCAATCTTATTTTCTTCGAGGTAATCAAGAAATTTGAGTGTGCCTTCCCGTTTAATGCCCGTTAATGCTTTGTGAAGATCGGGTTCAAGTGTTTTGATGTCAAGTAATACAAGATCCACGTATTTCAGTAATTCTTTTACTTTATCATTGAGGGTGTAACCGGATGTATCCAGTGCTGTATGTATGCCTTCAGCACGGCAAAGACCGAAAAATGCTGTTAGAAATTCCGGTTGAAGCAGAGGCTCGCCACCTGTTACAGTAACTCCACCCTTGGCAATAAAGTTTTTATATTTAAGCACTTCTTCCAATAATTCGGAAGCGGTAATAGAGTATTTGGACGGATTCTTGGTATCCCACGTATCCGGATTGTGGCAATACAGACAACGAAGGGGGCAGCCTTGCATAAAAACTACAAAGCGAATACCGGGACCGTCAACGGTACCAAAACTTTCTAACGAATGAATTCGACCTTTGTTCATAGAAAGGAAAGGAGTGAAGGAGAGAAGAAGGTAAAGAAGAAAAAGGCTCTACCTCTTCTCTCCTTTACCTCCTTTTTCTTTATAGTGAGTGATTAATTGTTCTGGAAATCACATCCAATTGTTGTTCTCTGGTTAGCTTCACGAAGTTTACAGCATAGCCGGAAACACGGATCGTTAACTGCGGATACTTTTCGGGATGTTCCATAGCATCAATCAACAAATCTTTTTCAAATACATTTACGTTGAGGTGCTGACCACCATCGGGGGTGAAATAACCATCAAGCAATCCAACAAGATTGCTAACACGGCCTTCGCGGTCTTTGCCTAAAGCAGCAGGAGCTATACCGAAAGTATAAGAAATACCATCGTGAGCGTGCTGGAAGGGTAATTTGGCAACCGAAGCCAATGCGGCAACAGCCCCCTTCGTATCACGTCCGTTCATTGGATTCGCACCCGGAGCAAACGGAACACCTTTCTTTCTGCCATCGGGGGTAGAGCCCGTTTTCTTACCATATACTACGTTAGAAGTAATTGTAAGGATAGACTGTGTAGGTATAGCGCCGCGGTATGTTTGGTGCTGACGAAGATAATCCATGAACTTTTCAGTTATCTCGATAGCGATATCATCTGTACGATCATCGTTGTTTCCGAAAGGAACATATTCGCCTTCTCTTTCAAAGTCAACCGCTAAACCACGTTCATCGCGGATAACCCTTACTTTAGTATCGCGGATAGCTGCCAGAGAATCCGCAACAATAGATAAACCTGCGATACCCGTTGCGCGGATACGATCAACGTTGCCATCGTGAAGTGACATTTCAAATGCTTCATAAGCATATTTATCGTGCATGTAATGGATAACCTTCAATGCGTTAACATACACCTTAGCCAACCAGCGCATCATTTCTTCGAACTTGGCCATTACCTCATCGTAATCGAGATATTCACTGCGAATGGGTTCGTACATAGGAGATACTTGTACACCTGAAATCTCATCGCGACCACCATTGATGGCATACAACAAACATTTAGCAAGGTTGGCGCGCGCACCAAACAGCTGCATTTGTTTACCAATGATTAAAGGAGATACACAACAGGCAATACCATAATCGTCTCCATAATCAGGACGCATTAGGTCATCGTTTTCGTATTGTAAAGCAGAAGTATCGATAGAAACTTTTGCGCAGTAACGTTTCCAGTTTTCGGGAGCATTGTTAAACCAAAGGATAGTTAAGTTGGGTTCGGGAGCCGGACCGAGGTTATATAATGTATGCAGATAACGGTAGCAAGTTTTAGAAACCAGTGAACGACCGTCAACACCTTGCCCGCCTAATGATTCGGTTACCCAAACCGGGTCTCCGGAGAATAGATCATTGTAATCAGGGGTACGAAGGAAACGAACGATACGAAGTTTAATAATAAACTGATCGATTAATTCCTGTGCTTCTTTTTCGGTTAATGTACCTTCTTTAATATCTCTTTCAATGTAGATGTCAAGAAAAGTAGCTGTTCTGCCTAAAGACATTGCAGCGCCATCCTGATCTTTTACAGCAGCAAGATACGCAAAGTATAAGAACTGTACAGCTTCACGAGCGTTTTCAGCGGCACGGGTTACATCGAATCCGTAGCTTTGGCACATTCTTTCGAAAGCCTTGAGTGCATTGATTTGTTCGGCAATCTCTTCACGCTTCTGAATGATCTCTTCTGTAATCTCCTGAATATCCAGACGTTGCATCTCTTGCCTCTTGTTGGCAAGTAAACGTGCTGTGCCATATAAAGGAACGCGACGATAATCACCAATAATACGCCCGCGACCATAAGCATCGGGCAATCCTGTAATAACAGCCGACTTGCGTACAGCTACCATTTCATCGGTATATACAGAGAAAACCCCTTCGTTGTGAGTTTTTCTATATTTGGTAAATATCTCTTTGGTAACCGGATCGAGTTTATAACCATAAGCGTTCAATGCGTTTTCCACCATACGGATTCCTCCTTTTGGAAAAATACCCCTCTTAAGAGGAGCATCCGTTTGAACTCCAACAATTACTTCGTTATCCTTATCAATATATCCGGGACCATAAGTATCAATACCCTGTGGGTATTTCTGCTCGGCGTCATAAACACTTTTTTCGCGTTCAACCTTGAACATTTCTGTTAGTCGATTCCAGATTTTTGTAGTTCTTTCGGTTGATCCTTCAAGGAATGATTCATCGCCATCATACGGAGTATAATTGCGTTGAATGAAATCTCTTACGTTGATTTCCCTTTTCCAAACTTCACCTTTAAACTGTGTCCAATATTTATTTTCCATACCTTATATATAATTAAACCTATTAATAAAACAAATAGCCATATATGCACCCAACAAGTACTATACCACCCATTAAGTTGCCCAAAGTGGCTGGCAGAAGATTGTGGATTATAAAGTAACTCCAGGTAATATCAGCGCCGGAATATATTGCCGCGGGGATAAAAAACATATTTGCAATAGAGTGTTCATATCCCAGTGTAACGAACAGCATAACCGGAATCCATATTCCTATACACTTGCCTGTAACATCTTTTGCTGCATATCCCATCCACATGCCTAAGCATACTAGCCAGTTGGCACCAATGCCCTTAATGAGTACTATTAAAAAGTCTTGATTTACTTTTGCCGTGGAGTAGCTATGCAAATATTCCTGCCAGGGATCATGCGAAAACAATCCTACACCCGATGACATGAAGTAAGCAACTAGCTGTGCGCCAACAAAATTGAACAGGTAAGAACAAACAAGCAGCCGTACAAATGTGGCTGCTTTTAATTGTTTTTTCATCAATGGCAAAGTGAAGGCTGTACAATCGCTGGTGAATAAATCGGCTCCGGTTAGCGAAACCATAATAAGCCCAACGGGGAAGAGTGAACCTGCTATAAACTTGATCAATCCGGGGTTGGCTGCTCCAATTCCGGGCATTCCACCGGCTACCATAACAGAAAGTAGTCCACCAAAAGCGATAAAAGCTCCCCCAAGAATGGCTATAAGAGTAAATTTAGGAATAGGTAGTTTACTTTTATAGACACCTGTTGCTGCAAATTGCACAGCAATTTCTTTCGGAGTGTAATAGTTCATGCTGAAATGACCTTTTTCAATTTCGGGCTGCAAAGGTACGACTATATTTTGTAAAATCCTATCACAGGTTATTTATTTCATCAATAAGTGTATAGATTCAATGATAAATAGCACGTTGCTAATTCGAAAATGCACGTTGCATTTCTCCCAACAGCACGTTGCATTTGAGAAAATGCAACGCGCATTTGAAGCAATGCAACGTTGTTGGGGATTAAATCCACATCGCTATATCTTCATCTACAGTAGAAATTGCTCCCAATCCGAATTTCTCTACTAATATATTAGTAACATTTGGCGAGGCAAATCCCGGAAGAGTAGGACCCAAATGAATGTTTTTCACTCCCAAACTAAGAAGAGCCAGAAGCACAATCACCGCCTTTTGCTCGTACCAGGCTATATTGAATACCAGTGGCAGATCGTTTACGCTTTCCAGTCCGAAGGCATCTTTCAAGGCCAAGGCAATAAGAACAAGCGAATAACTGTCATTGCACTGCCCTGCATCCAGAACACGAGGAATACCGTTTATATCTCCTAAAGGCAATTTGTTGTACCTATATTTTGCGCATCCTGCTGTAAGTATTACTGTATCTTTAGGAAGAGCCCGGGCAAATTCGGTGTAATATTCACGTGATTTCATACGTCCATCGCAACCAGCCATTACAACAAACTTGCGTATAGCACCACTCTTAACGGCGTCAACAACCTTATCTGCCAATGCAATAACCTGATTATGTGCAAAGCCACCTATAATTTCTCCCTGCTCAATTTCCTGCGGCGGACTGCATCTTTTAGCATGTTCAATCATTTCGGAAAAATCCTTAGAACCACCTTCTTTACGTGGAGGAATATGCTTAGCTCCCGGGTAACCGGCAGAGCCTGTGGTATAAACACGATCGGTATAAGTAGCATTCTTTGAGGGCGGCACTATACAGTTGGTGGTAAAAAATATAACCCCATTGAAACTTTCAAATTCTTCACGCTGTTTCCACCATGCATTGCCATAATTACCAACAAAGTGAGGATATTTCTTGAAAGCCGGATAATAATGCGCTGGCAGCATCTCGCTATGTGTGTACACATCCACACCTTTTCCGGCAGTTTGTTCGAGTAATTCTTCCATATCCCTCAAATCGTGTCCGCTAATTAATATTCCCGGATTGTTGCGAACACCGATATTTACTTTGGTTATTTCGGGGTTGCCGTAGGTTGAGGTATTTGCTTTATCGAGTAGAGCCATTGCTTTCACTCCACCTTCACCAACATTCAGCACTAAACCAGCAAGCCGATCAATATCAATGTCTTTCCGGCTAACCTCCGCAAGCGTATTTTCAATAATGTTGTAAATATTATTATCCTCATATCCAAGGTTAAGAGCGTGTTCGGTATAAGCCGATATTCCTTTTACACCATAAATAGCCATTTGTTTCAACGATCGGATATCTTCATCGGGTTCGGATAAAACACCCACTTTCTCCGCAACCGATTCGTATTCGGATGCTTGTGGAGCAAATTGTACCTCATCTTGTTCGGGAAGTTCAATACCATGTTCCTTAGCGATAGCAATTAATCTTTCTTTTGTTTCGATGGCTTGTTTAATGCGTTCGCGAATAGCCGAATTATCAAAATTGGCATTGGTGATTGTAACAAAAAGATAATCCAGTAACTTACGACTGGCTTCGATGTCGGCCCATCCTTTTTCGCGTAAAGTACGGTTTACAATGGCAATTCCACGCGCGGTATACATCAACACATCCATCAAGCCGGATGTTGTAGATTCCTTTCCACAAACTCCTTTTATTGTACAGCCCTTATTAAATGCTGTTTCCTGGCATTGATAACAAAACATACTCATAATTTTATTTGTTAGTAAATATTAGAAATAAGATATGGTTTCTTACTTCTTTAATTAAATCCATTTTTCGCTAATAATTTCTCCTTCAATACCTACTGTAACAACTTTAATTGGAATATGTTTAGATTGTTCGCGAGCTGCTTCGGTTATCCGAACCAATCCGCCACAACAAGGAACTTCCATAATAAGTACAGTTAATGTTTCCAATTCCGAATGATCAATCATCTGTGCCAGTTTATCCACATATACCTGTGTGTTGCTATCAAGCTTCGGACAAGCAATGGCCAACACCCTTCCTTTCAGAAAGCGGCTGTGAAATTCTCCACAGGCATATGCGGTACAATCGGCAGCTAACAGTAAATGCGATCGATGTAGATATCCGGCTACAGGGTTCAATAAATGGAGTTGAATCGGCCATTGACGTAATTCGGAAGATACTTTTGCAGGAGCCTTCTGCGGGGTTAATGCCCCACTGAACGATGCGGGCTTTGGTCTTTTAATTTCCCGGCTCATGCTTCCGGGGCAGCCACAGGCAAGTTTTTCTTCTTTTTTATCAGGCATAGTATTGAAATTTATTTTTATGTTATGCTTTTCCAGGTATGCAAGTCCTTGTTGCAGTAGTTCTTCTTCTTCGTGTTCTTTTAGATGTTTTAAATGCGCAAGAAGTATTTCTTCTCCTTTTGGAACCAATCGTTCTATAACTGCTATTTCGCTATATGGTTCGGCTTCGCGTTCTTCAAGGGTAATAGCACCTACAGGGCAGTCGCCCAGGCAGGCACCCAATCCATCGCAATATAATTCGCTTACCATAACAGCTTTGTTATTTATCAGTTGCAATGCACCTTCGTGGCAGCCATTTACACACTCGCCACAGCCATTGCAACGCTCTTCATCTATCTTTATTATGGTTCTTTTCATTTTTGTTTAAGTTTTATTCAATGCAAAGTTAGGATAGGAAGTAGGCTTAAAACTGTATCATATGTTACACTAATTAGTTTTTTGATTATTTTTGTAAAATAACAAAGTAATATGGAAATAAATCTATCCTCTTTAAGTCAATGCAACCTTTTCCGATCGTTAAACGAACGGGAAATCAAATTGCTTATATCCCCTTTAAATGTTAAACAAGAACATTTCACGAAAGGTGAAATACTTGCCCGGCAGGATGAATCTTGTAATCGATTAATCTTCTTACTTGGCGGAAGTGTAAGAGCAGAGATGAATGATCCTGCGGGAAAGATTATAAAGGTAGAAGATATCCATGCTCCCAATCCGTTAGCCATTCTTTTTCTGTTTGGAAACAATAACAAATTTCCTGTGCAAGCCACTGCAAACGATGATGTAACCGCATTAATAATCCCTAGGCCCTCTGTGTTGAAAATGCTCATGGCAAATGAAGTTCTGTTGAAAAATTACCTGGATATATCAGCCAACTTTGCCGGCAAACTCAGTCGCCGGCTTCATTTTATGTCTTTCCGAACCATTCGGCAAAAGCTGTCAATGTATATACTCGAATTATCGAAAGAGCAAAGATCCGATGTTGTGGAGCTTCAAATGTCTAAAAGTAGTGTTGCCGAATATTTCGGCGTAACCCGCCCATCGCTTGAACGGGAACTGACTCGCATGCAAAACGAAGGGCTAATTGAAGCCAACAAAAGAACAATAACCATTACCGAGAGGAATAAATTGATGCGATTTATTTATTTCTGATATAAATATTTTCATTATGTTTGTGCCAAATTATGCATATTATGAAAGAGACAAAACTAGTATTGATAGCAATTGCATTGCTGTTTCTTCCCATAACGCTCTCAGGACAAGGTTTTACACACCTTAAAGAACTTGCTTCCACACAATCCGATCTTGCTAAATATGATGTAATTACTTTACTCGACAGTATTTCTGTAGATGTAAATTCTACAGGTTCGGGCAGTTTCATTATCCGGAAAATAGTGATGATAAACAACAACAAAGGAGCTTTAAACTATCGGGTAGTGAAGTATGATTATGATCCGCTAACGGCATTTGCCAGGTTCAGTAACATGACGATACATAAAGCCAATGGAACTACCCGAAATGTTGATGTAAGTACTACTTGCGATTACGCAGCCCCCGCGCGAGCCATTTATTGGGGTGCCCGACAAATAATGATAGAACCCGGTTTGCTGGAACCCGGTGATGTGCTGGATTATGAAATCAGCAAGAAAGGCTTTACCTACGCACTCCTTGCAGGAGATAATGAGAATGAATTTATTCCCCCTATGCGCGGACAGTTCTACGATATCGTGCCTTTTTGGGTGAACGAACCAACAATAAAGAAAGTATATCGTGTTTCTTTTCCTATGGAGATGCCCATGCAATACGAATTTTATCAGGGCGAAGCACAATCATCCATTCATTTTAAAGACGGTAAGAAGATATACCAATTTGCCAAAGCCAATATGAGGCCGTTTAAAAGAGAACCCAATATGGTTGATCTGTTCGATGCGGCTCCCAAACTGATGATGTCGTCTACGCCAACCTGGTATGAAAAATCCGAATGGTTTTACAATGTAAACGAGAGTTATGGAAGTTTTAACGCCTACGAACCCGCGCAGAAAAAAGTAAACGAATTGATAAGAGGAAAGAAATCACAGATGGAAAAAATCGCTGCCCTTACCCATTGGGTAGCCGATAATATGCGATATTCGGGAATATCAATGGGCGAGGGAGAAGGGTTTACATTGCATAATACCAAAATGAATTTTGATGATCGTTGTGGCGTGTGTAAAGATAAAGCAGCATTGCTTATCGCTATGTTGCGAATGGCCGGAATGGATGCTTATCCTGCTATGACCATGGCTGGCTCACGCATTGAAGCCATCCCTGCCGATCATTTTAACCACAGTGTAGCTGTAGTAAAGTTAGATAATGGAACATACATGCCGCTTGATCCAACTTGGGTGCCTTTTACCCGTGAGTTATGGTCGAGTGCGGAGCAGCAACAGCATTATCTTCCCGGAATCCCCGAGAAATCGGATTTGCTCTTAACACCATTGTCACCACCTGAGAATCATTATCTGAAACTGAATGTAAAATCTTCTATTGATGTTTCCGGAACATTAAAAGGAACAGTTACAGTAGAAGCCGAAGGGCAAACAGATAGAAGTGTTCGTAATCCGTTTACAATAGGTTTTGCCGCGGATTGGCGCAAAGCCATGGAATCTGAGCTGATGAACATTTCTCCAAATGCCAAACTTATTTCTGTAGACTGGGGACATAATCCGAAGAACTATGTTGCCGGACCAATTAAAATCTCCATGAAATTTGAAGTACCTCACTATGCCAATGTTGGGAATAATGTTTTAATCTTTAAGCCGGTTGTATTTACCGATTTATATGCAGGCGTAAGAAGTTTTCTAAGGATAGATCTTGCACCGGAGAAACGGGAGTATGGATTTAGAGATGCTTGTTCGCGATTGATTGTTTTGAATGAAACGCTCGAATTGCCCAAGGGTTACAAAATGCTGCCCATGCCGGATGGGCGGAATACAGCTTCGGACGTTGCCGACTTTCAGGGGTTTGTAAAACAACGCAAAAATACCATTAGCGTCCATCAAACGCTATCGCTAAAGAAACGTATTTACGAACCTGAAGACTGGAATAATTTCCGTAATGCCGTTAGTGCTTACCAAAATTTTGCCAATACCGAAATCATTGCCGAAAAATGAAACATTTAAAACCTACTGAAATGAAAGTAAACTTATATATCCGATTGTTTCTCTTATTTTTGATAATTACATCGGGAATAGAGAATGTGTCGGCTCAAAGCGAAGCGGAATTTATGAAGGTGCACAAAGAATTTATTTTAAGATCTTCGGGTGCGATGGAAGCCAGATATACAAAAGAACTTAAGATTCTTACGCATCGCGCATTGAATAATATGTACGGCGAAACATTTATTGTTTATGATCCGCGATGCCAGGAAATAAAATTCCATAAAGCATATACCCGACAGGTAGATGGAACGATAGTGGAAGTGCCTGCAAATGCATATAATGAAGTTCTTCCATCGGCAGCGGCAAATGCTCCGGCTTATAATTATCTAAGAGAAATGGTAGTTACACATACCGGGCTTGAACTGGGAGCAACTATATTTCTGGATTATTCTGTTATTAGCAAACCGGGATATTATAACTTTCTTGATATAACAGAATCATTACAAGAATTATCACCGATAAATGAATACCGGATAACCGTAAAGGTTCCCTCGGGTACAAAAGTGAATTATTCGGTTACTGGGATAACAGAAACAAAGAAAGAATCAAAATCGCGCAATCAGGATATTTATACATGGACTTTCCTTGATATTCCGGCTGATTCGCGAGAAATGTATCAGCCAACTATTGCTGGGTTTACACCTTATTTTACTCTTAATACATATGATTCTCAGGAAAAAGTATTTTCTTTTATTCATTATTCGCAAAACGCTCCTATTGAAGCAATTAAGAAACTGGACCATGTATCTACTACAAATGCAACAGAATATATTGACGCGGTTCGCAATTATGTTATAAAAGATTTGGATTATAACCGATTATCTGTATGGGAATGTGGCAGGCACGCCCGTTATTTGCAGGATGTTTGTAAAACCGGTTATGGTACTGCATTAGAGAAAGCTGTATTAATGAAAGCGCTTTTGGATAATGCTAACGTAGTTTCCGAAGTAGCAATATTATATCCTAAGGGTTTAAGCAAAAATGTATATGGGTTAACAGCCATAAAGAATGTGGGAGTTATTACGGTTTATAATAATGAAAAGGTATTAATAGCGTGCGATGCTAACCAATTATTTACACTTGCCGAATTAAATAATCGTTATGACATATTTTCGGTTTTAAACAATACAAAAGTAGAAGTATCCGATGTTAAGAATACTGTAACAACGCAACAAAATAGTATTATAGAGTTGGTGGGTGATTCACTAAAAAGGAAAGCAACCTATCAGCTGTCTGACGTGTTACGGGGAAAAATGTTGGATAAACCGGAAACTGATTACACGTATTCGGATGTAATTAACTGGAGTGAATATGGTTACTGCAAAGTTACTTTAAAAGAAGACATCGCGGGAATAAATGATTTTTATCTGGCAAAACTGTTGTCTCAACGTAGCAGTTCTTTTGAACTTCCATATACAACAAACGATAAAGTAGTACATGAAATTATCTTACCACAAGGTGTTGAGTGTAAAACCATGCCGCAGCAAATAAGTCTTTCTAATACAGCGGGGCAATTGCTGGTTTCACTAACCACTAGTGGTAGTAAAATAATTGTAAATAAAGAACTTAGGTTAAGTAAGAATCTGTTTACTCCTGCTGAATATCTTGAGCTGAAAGAATTGATTAGCGGATGGTATAATCCCAATGTAAATGCAATCATACTATATAAAGGACGGTAATTATTTCCGTCCTATGTGCTATATGTGTTATCTTCTTTTCTCGGAAAACCGGAACAGTTATAAAAACATCATTCCGTTTTCCAAAGCATCCTTATATTTTTCTTTATTGAAAGAAAAGAGTGTTGTTTCTTTCACTCCGAATTTCTTACTCACTTCATCCAATTTGTAAATTAAACCATCCGAGAGCATTTTGCGCTGAAAATTGCGGCGGTCGATCTTTTTTGCCAAAACAGTTTCATAGATAGTGCGCAATTCGCTTAACGTAAACTTTTCCGGCAGCAAATCTATCCCTATAGGTATAGTATAGATATGCAATCGCAGTTCTTGCATTGCTTTTTTTACAATATGGTTATGATCGCTGTAAAGTTCCGGTATGTTTTCAAGACTAAACCACTGATATTCTTCTGTCTTATTGGTTTTTATTTTAGCCCTTCGATAGTCGATAAGGGCATAATATCCAATGCTGATAAAACGCTGTAAAAGCCAGTGCGGCTTATTCGGATCAATTCCGTTCTCTATTAATATCTTTTTGTTTTCGTCTATATTGGCGCGTTTAGGATCACCAAAAGTATGAAATTGGCGCAAGTAACAATCTTTGAGTTTAGTGCGATTGTACAAAATCCAATTAGCCGCGTCATCTAAACTCTTATCTAGTTGTACAAATCCTCCGGGTAACATCCAATGATCATGACGCTTAAATCTATTTAATAGAATTTTTACCTCGCCTTCGTGAAAGCCAAGAATAACACAGTCGATAGATGCGCCTGGTAACAAATTGTCGAAACCGACAGATAAAAATTCATTGCTATTTATATCTTCTTTCATCATATCTTTCTTTTCCGCAAAGTTACCCATAACAGAATTTGTTATAAAATACACTATTATGTTTTATAACATAATATCGCTTAATTTGCTGATTGTGTTATTGTTATATGGAATAAATCTCTATCCTTAATGAAGGTTCGGTGGAAAAGTTCGATGGAAATGGTTGTATAATAAAAAAAAACAATACATTTGTGTCAAATAACGCATGTGTGTGTAATTAAACACATTAACTATCTATTGAAATCAACACCAAAGTACCGTCATTATGAAAAAAGGAATCGTAATCTTATTTCTACTCTTATTGGCTATTTTCTCATGTAAAGAAAAGGACAAGCCGATATATCTCATTGTAAAGAATGAGGGTGGCGCAGCATTGGGATATTCTCCAAGTTCTGGAGTAAAGTTACTAACGGTTGATGGATACAAGTTTAAAGATCTCAACAAGAATAATAAACTCGATTCATACGAAGATTGGCGTTTGGCACCTCAAGAAAGAGCAGAAGATCTTGTTCAGCAGATGTCTGTCGAACAGATTGCCGGGTTAATGCTTTATAGCGCCCACCAAAACCTGCCGGCAGACGATGAAGGATTTACGGCAGGCACATACGGTGGAAAACCTCTTAGTAAAAGCAATGCCAAGCCTTGGTATCTGACAGATGAACAAAAGCAATTTCTCAAAGAAGACAACTTAAGGCATATACTTGTAATGAAAATAAAAAGCCCCGAAATTGCAGCGCGCTGGAACAATGCCATGCAGGCATATATCGAAGGGTTAGGATTGGGCATTCCGGGAAATACCAGTTCCGACCCACGACATGCGGCACAGTTGGAGGGCACTCCGAATGCGGAGTTTAACGTAGAAAGCAATAAAATATCTGTTTGGCCCGATGGGTTGGCCATGGCTGCGACTTTTACTCCCGCTATTGCAAAACAATTTGGAGAAATAGCAGCCATGGAATATCGTGCCTTAGGCATTACTACTGCCTTGTCGCCTCAAATAGATTTAGGCACAGAGCCCCGTTGGTTTCGCATAAATATGACATTTGGCGAAAGTCCTCAACTCGCCACCGATATGGCTCGCGCTTATATTGATGGTTTTCAAACCTCCGAAGGCGAAGCTATGATTCGCAACGGATGGGGATACAATAGCGTAAATGCAATGGTAAAGCACTGGCCGGGAGGAGGCCCCGAGGAAGCTGGGCGAGACGGACACTGGGCTTTTGGGAAGTTTGCCGTTTACCCCGGAAACAACTTTAATGAACAGTTAAAACCCTTTACCGAAGGCGCTTTCCGATTGAATGGGCAAACAAAAGAGGCATCGGCAGTAATGCCCTATTATACCATATCTTACAATCGGGATAAAAACGGAACGAATTACGCCAATGGATTTAGCAAATATATCATTACCGATCTTTTAAGAAACGAATATGCATATGATGGTGTTGTTTGCACCGATTGGATGATAACAAGCAATGAAGCCAAAACACCCGATGGATTTGCAGGAAAGCCTTGGGGAGCTGAAAAACTAACTGTTGTTGAAAGGCATTATTTAGCTTTAATGGCGGGCGTGGATCAATTTGGCGGAAACAATGCTATAGAACCTGTGCTGGAAGCTTATCAAATGGGAGTGAAAGAACATGGCGAAGAATTTATGAGAAAACGATTCGAACAATCGGCAGTTCGTTTGCTGAGAAACATATTCCGGGTCGGACTATTCGAAAATCCCTACTTGAACCCCGAAGAAAGCAAGAAAATTGTAGGTTGCAGCAAATTTGAAAGAGCTGGTTATGAAGCACAATTAAAGTCAATTGTAATGCTAAAAAACAAGGGGAATACACTTCCGGTAAGAGAAAAGAAGACAGTATTTATTCCCAAAAAACTTAAACCATCGATTAAGACATGGTGGGGTACAATGACCGAAGAAGTGGAAAAACTACCGGTAAACCTTGATATGGTGAAAGAATACTACAACGTAACGGATAATCCGGCAGAAGCAGACTTCGCATTGGTGTTTGTAGACTCGCCGCACGTTGACAGCGATGGAGGCGGATACAGTATGGACGACAGAAAAAACGGAGGCAATGGCTATGTGCCCATCAGCCTTCAATATAAGCCTTACACGGCAAACCATGCCAGAGCAAATAGCATTGCCGCCGGCGATCCGATCATCGATCCAACAATTGAAAACAGAAGTTACAAAGGGAAAACTGTGACAGTGGCCAACACCAAAGACTTGGATATCATTCTGAAAACAAAGCAACAGATGAAAAGCAAACCCACCATTGTAATTGTAAATGCAACGCGCCCGATGATATTCTGCGAATTTGAGTCGCAAATCGAGGGCATTATCATGCGATTTGGAGTGTCAGATAAAGCAATTATGGACATTGTATCGGGTAGGGTTGAACCTTCGGGACTACTGCCCGTGCAGATGCCGGCAAGCATGACAACGGTAGAAGAACAAAAAGAAGATGTACCGTTTGATATGGAATGCCATCACGATTCGGAAGGAAATACCTACGATTTTGGATTTGGACTGAACTGGGAAGGATCCATACAGGATTTGCGTACACTGAAATATGCCAAAACAAACAAATAAAAACTAACTAACCAATTAATTCTAACTATTTATGAAAGTAAAAAAGCATGTGATGTTGGCTGTTTTCTCCATTATTACAGCAGGAATTGGGGTTTCGGCTCAGGAGAAAGAAGATAGCAAAGGGAAAAGGCAAGCAGTTGAAGTAAAAGAAGGAGACCGCAATGTGATGCTCAATGCAGCAAACAACACAGGCCCCCGTGATGTAAATATCGGTCTGCCCGCAAGCACCGGCGGAACCACTATTCTGGAAAACGGTATACCTACCGTATTTTTCTATTGGCCGGAACTACCCAATCGCACGTGGCGAAACGATGCATCTATCGTTAGAGGCAAGATGCTCAACTTGGGCGAAACGGCAGTTCGTGTAAGTGAAGTGGGTGTATCCTTAAGCACGTTCAACAATTTGGGTACAGACAAATTCCAAGGACACGGTGCGTTAAATACGAACCATTTCGGATTAATGAGAGGCGATTTCAATATAAGTGGCCCGCTCAATAAAAAAGGACTCAAATTTTCAATCGGAGCATACGGCAGTTTCGACCCCGGAACATTTAAACCGAAGAACATCGATAGGTATTATAATGACAAGGCGCAGCTGTACAAAGGGGCTTTAACACAAGATTATACATTCAATGGAGGTACGGGTTCGGTATCTGTATTCTATAAATATGCACATATAGACAATATTTCGAACAAGTACAGCCCGTTCCGCTTCGATAAGAACGGTAAAGTTTCCGAACTCGATAATTTTCGTTTAGGGCGCGATTCATATTTCGAAGAAAGTGGAGTAAATGTGATGAAAGATGCCTTTACAGGACAGTTGGTGAAAAGAGATCCGGTAAAAGACTACGGATCAGAGTCGCATTCCATCGACCTTATAGGCAAAAACCAGTTCGACAACGGATGGAATTTGAATTATATCTTCCGCTATCGGCAAGCCAAAACCGGTATGTATACAGCCATTATGACGGGAGTTGAAAATACACCACAAGATAATAGCGGGAAATATTACGCCTATGCAAACGGCGATCGATATAAGGGCGAAAACGTTCAAAGTGTCATGATGCTCAATTCCAGAAAAACACCCATGAAAACATACATGGGAACAATAGAAGCCGGTCGGCAGTCGGGCAACCATAAATGGTCGATAGGCATAGATCAGTGGTACTTCACAACCGATAGATTTGTGTCCGAATCATCACAATATTTTCAAGAAATTGCACCGAATCCCAGGAAGTTAATCAAATATGAAACACTTAAAAATCCGGATGGAACTGTCTACACCGGCACAACCGCCAATGCATATGGCGACTTTGGCTTGAATAATAGCTTGGAATACTACAACGGGCAGGAAAACAAAACCGCCCTGTTCTTCTTAGACAAATGGAAAGTTTCGGACATCTTAACTTTAGATATGGGAATGCGCCTTCAGTATTTCAGCCTAAGGGGCGATTATATAGAAAAAGCAAACCGAAAAGAAACGATTGATGCCAGCACCAAAACAAACATTAAGCACGACTGGCTGACGAAAGCGGCTATGGCAAATGCTGTACTGAAACTCACCAACCAATTCGGGCTATTGGGCGAATTGGTGTACAACGAAGATGGTGCTCATTTGAATAAATACTCTTCGGGAAAAAACCCGAATTTGAAAATATCAAAAATCCCCGAGGGAGCATTTGGTGTGTTCTACAATCACAGCCTGTTTAGCTTGGTGTCAAAGGCAACGTTCATCAATCGCAACAATTATAGAACAACGGTAAACCTGTCGCATCCTGATGGAGCCAACAAGCCGGCAACTTCTTTGGCCGTAACGCGCGAAGTGGCCAGTTATGACGTACAAACCTTTGGATGGACTACGGATGTGTTGTTTACCCCAACCAAAAACTTCAACTTGCATGTCTTATTCACAATACAACAGCCGAAATATAAAAATTTCTCGGGAGATGTAAACTTTATAAATACCGCAATCCCTGGTGCTACAGATGATGTTCGTTCTTTCAATTTTAGCGACAAAGTGGTGACCGGTGTTTCGAAAGTTTTGCTCGAAATCGACCCAAGCTACAAATGGAAAAATTTGAGAATCTGGGCCAGCGCCCGCTATTTCAGCAAACAGTATTTCAATAAGCCCAATACGCTCTATTTCAACGGGCGTTGGGAAACTTTTGCAGGCATAAACTACAAAATGTCTAAAAACTTTGATGTAAGTGCGACTTTCGTAAATCTACTCAACCAGCGCGGTGTTTCGGGATCTATTCCAGATGCAGACCTGATTATTTCGGATGCAGATGTAAAGAGCAAAGAAGGAACCATCATGTCTGGAACGTACATTCGTCCGTTTACAGCCGAATTCAGCATAAAATACAAATTCTAATTTTCACCCTTAAAATAACCTACTGTATGAAAACAACAAAAATGACAATCATTCTTTTGTTCTGTTCGCTTATTTCGCTGAATATTTTTGCACAAGATCAAAAAATCAGAGACAAGAGAACAAATCCCGATTTATACTATTTAGAAGAATCGGAAGTAGCCAACAGTCTTGAACTTTTACCCCCTCCTCCGCAGGCCAATAGTATTCTTTTTTTGTATGATAAAGCGCAATACGATTGGGGGAAAGAGCAGCGCAACACGCTAAGAGGAGGGCAAGCCGCAATTGATGCTAATTTGCATGCTGTGGCGGATATTTTTTCCGAAGCCTTTGGGGTCACTATATCCAAAGAGCAAACGCCCGAGATTTATAAATTGGTACTAAATATGCGCGAAGATGCGGGCGACTTGGCTACACGTCATGCCAAAGTATATTATATGCGTGCCAGGCCGTTCAGCTTTTTCAAAGAAGAAACTTGTCTTCCCGAGCATCAGCAGGCATTATCAACAAACGGTTCGTATCCCTCGGGACACACGGCAATCGGCTGGGCAACGGCACTCGTGCTGGCAGAAATAAATGTCGACAGACAAAACGAAATTCTAAAACGCGGATACGAAATGGGGCAAAGCCGAGTGATATGCGGCTACCATTTTCAAAGCGATGTGGATGCAGCCCGATTGGTATCGAGTGCAGTAGTAGCTCGCTTGCATGCCAACGAGGATTTTATGGTTCAATTGAATAAAGCTAAGGCCGAATTTGCCCAACTACAGAAAGCAGGAAAAGTAAAGGCAAGCACTTTGCATTGAGTCTGCTTGTTGTGTATCATTGTATAGTATACCCTGAATATGGAGCTTATTAACGCTAAAGGGGGATTATTCTGTAAATCAGAAAAATCCCCCTTTAGAATTTTGCTAATTGGCGTGAGCTATTTGAGGTTGTCTTCCTAAAATTGGAATTTGTTATAAAATTAATGAAGTTAATTATGTTTTGTTAGTTATTTATTGTTGATTTCGAAAATATTGAAATCAACAATAAATTTTTTATAAAAAATTAATAAATATGTTCAGTCATCTTTTCTTTATCAAATTGATTTTTGTACATTTGGGAAAAATCTAAGCGACAGTTTAAATAAATAATATAAATATTCTAACAAGTCTCGAGTATATGAAAAACAAAATTCAAGAGTTAACTGATAAAATTTATCGTGAGGGTGTAGAAAAAGGTAACGAAGAAGCCCAACGCGTTGTAAATAAAGCTCAGGAAGAGGCACAAAAGATAATAGAAGATGCAAAGAAACAGGCAGAAACTATTTTAGCAAACTCTCGTAAATCGACTGATGAACTTGCCGAAAACACAAAATCAGAGTTGAGATTATTTGCCGGACAGGCAGTTAACGCGTTAAAGTCGGAAATAACTTCGGTTATAACTGATAAAATCATAACTTCGTTTGTTAAGGACTTTACTTCGAATAAAGATTTCCTGAATGAATTTATTGTTACGCTGGCCTCTAAATGGAGTGCAGATGAACCCGTTACGATATCTACAGAAGACGCTGATTTATTGAAACAGTACTTTATGGAAAAATCGAAAGACTTACTTAACAAAGGGGTTAAAATCGAACAGGTTAACGGGATGAAAACTCTATTTACCATTACTCCCGAAGATGGTTCATACAAAGTAAACTTCGGTGAAGAAGAGTTTATGAACTACTTCAAAGAATTCCTACGTCCGCAATTAGTGGAAATGCTTTTCTGAAATTTTATTGGTTGAGATATAAAGCAATTATTAAATTGTTCTGTGTCTTCTAAAAACGAAGTTATATGAGTAAGTATTATTACTTAATAGCAAGTTTGCCTGAACTTAATTTAGAGGACAGCAAACTAAGCTTTACAATAGCCGATTTTAAGGAAGAATTATACGAAAACTTATCAGGGTCAGATAAAAAGCTAATTGATTTGTTTTATCTGAAATTTGATAATGAAAATCTTCTCCATCTGCTAAAAAATAAGGAAGCCGAAATAGATCCACGAGGAAATTATACAGCCGAAGAACTTTTAAATCTGATTTCTGCAGTGAAAGCCGAAGAAAAAATAAGTTCAAAAGATTTCCCCTCTTATATGCCAGTTTTCATCTCTGATTATTTTAAAGAAAGTTCTTTAGAAGAAGATTCAAGCATGCTTTCTGAAGATAAATTAGCCGCACTCTACTATGAATATGGAATGAAATGCAGCAACGAATTTATTTCTTCATGGTTTAAGTTTAATTTTATTATCAATAATGTTTTAATAGCACTTACCGCCCGTAAATATAAAATGGATATAGCCCCTTATATAGTGGGTAATATGGAAGTTACAGATGCATTGAAAACTTCCGGAGCACGGGATTTTGGTTTGACTAACGAAATTGACTTTTTTGATCAGATCGTAAAAATAAGCGAGATTGATGAATTGTTGGAGAGAGAATGGAAGCTGGATTTTTTACGTTGGGACTGGATGGAAGATGCTACCTTTTTTAATTATTTTGGTGTGGAATGTGTTTTTGCATACCTCATAAAATTAGAGATGATTGAACGCTGGATATCTCTGGATAAAGAAAAAGGAAAAGAATTATTCCGAGAAATCATTGACGCATTGAAAGATGAAGTGCAAATTCCATCTGAATTCAAGTAAATAAATACAAATAATTATATGGCAACAAAAGGAACTGTAAATGGTGTAATAGCCAACATGGTAACCCTCATCGTTGATGGTCCGGTAGCCCAGAATGAGATTTGTTATATCACAACTGGCGGCGACCGATTAATGGCGGAGGTTATTAAGGTAGTAGGTAAAAATGTTTATGTACAGGTGTTTGAAAGTACACGTGGCTTAAAAGTTGGAGCCGAAGCTGAGTTTACCGGACACATGCTTGAGGTTACGTTAGGGCCGGGCATGTTGTCGAAGAATTATGATGGCCTTCAAAATGATCTCGATAAAATGGAAGGCGTATTCCTCAAACGTGGAGATTATACGTTTGCGCTGGATAAAGACAAGAAATGGAATTTCAAACCCATAGTAAAAGTTGGAGATACTGTACAGGCATCCGCATGGTTGGGTGAAGTAGAAGAAAATTTTCAGCCGCTTAAAATAATGGCTCCTTTTACTATGGAAGGATCTGCGAAAGTTAAGTTTGTAGCAAAAGAAGGAGAATATACAATTTATGATACAATTGCCGTACTTACCGATGAAAAAGGTAGCGATATTGAATTGAACATGGTTCAGAAATGGCCCGTTAAAAGAGCCATGACAAATTATGTTGAAAAGCCTCGTCCTTTTAAACTTCTGGAAACAGGCGTACGCGTAATAGATACGGCTAATCCTATAGTAGAAGGGGGTACAGGATTTATCCCGGGACCTTTCGGAACTGGAAAAACCGTACTACAGCATGCTATTTCTAAACAGGCTGAAGCCGATATCGTAATTATGGCTGCTTGTGGTGAACGCGCGAATGAAGTAGTAGAAATCTTCACCGAATTTCCCGAATTAGTCGACCCACATACAGGCCGGAAACTGATGGAGCGCACAATTATTGTGGCAAATACATCAAACATGCCTGTAGCAGCACGTGAAGCTTCTGTATATACTGCAATGACTATGGCAGAATATTACCGAGCTATGGGCTTGAAGGTTTTATTAATGGCAGACTCTACTTCTCGTTGGGCGCAGGCGCTTCGTGAAATGTCAAACCGCTTGGAAGAGCTTCCGGGTCCGGATGCATTCCCGATGGACTTATCTGCTACTATCTCTAATTTCTACGGACGTGCAGGTTACGTAAAACTTTACAATGGCGAAACAGGTTCAATTACCTTTATCGGTACGGTATCACCCGCCGGTGGTAACCTTAAAGAGCCGGTAACCGAAAATACCAAAAAAGTTGCCCGTTGTTTTTATGCATTGGAACAGGAACGTGCCGATAAGAAACGTTATCCGGCTGTAAATCCGATCGATTCGTATTCTAAATACATCGAATATCCTGAATTTGAAGAATATATATCAGAAACCATTGGCGCGGGCTGGATAGATAAGGTAAACGAAATTAAAACCCGTTTGCAACGTGGTAAAGAAATCGCTGAACAGATCAATATTCTTGGTGACGATGGAGTTCCGGTAGAATATCATGTTACATACTGGAAATCAGAACTTATAGACTTTGTTGTATTGCAACAGGATGCTTTCGATGAAATTGACGCGGTTACTCCAATGGAACGCCAGGAAGCTATATTGGATATGGTTATTGATATTTGTCATACCGAATTTGAATTTGACAACTTCAATGAAGTAATGGATTATTTCAAGAGTATGATTAATGTTTGTAAGCAGATGAATTACTCGAAATTCAATTCGGAAGAATATGAAGGATTCAAAAAACAATTGGCCGAGTTGGTTGCTGAACGGGAAGTCACTGCGGCCAAAGTTTAATATTCAATTGTAAATAAGAAAATCGTAAATATCAATATGGCAGCAAAAGCATTTCAAAAAATATACACTAAGATAACTCAGATCACCAAGGCCACCTGTTCGCTGAAAGCATCAGGTGTGGGTTATGATGAACTGGCAACCGTTGAAGGTAAACTTGCACAGGTTGTTAAGATCGATGGTGATGAGATTACATTACAAGTGTTCGAGGGAACCGAAGGTATCCCAACCAATGCAGAAGTGATATTTCTGGGAAAAGCTCCTACTATTAAGGTTAGTGAGCAACTTGCAGGACGTTTCTTTAATGCATTTGGTGACCCTATTGACGGTGGGCCGGCAATAGAAGGACAAGAAGTGGAAATCGGCGGACCTTCCGTAAATCCGGTACGCCGTAAACAACCATCAGAACTAATTGCAACAGGTATAGCAGGTATAGACCTGAACAATACATTGGTATCCGGACAAAAAATTCCTTTCTTTGCCGATCCCGATCAGCCTTATAATCAGGTGATGGCGAATGTGGCTCTTCGTGCGCAAACAGATAAGATTATTCTTGGAGGTATGGGTATGACCAACGATGACTACCTTTATTTTAAGAACGTATTCTCTAATGCCGGAGCACTGGATCGTATCGTAAGTTTCATGAATACTACCGAAGACCCTCCGGTTGAACGTCTTCTGGTTCCTGATATGGCACTTACTTCTGCCGAATATTTTGCAGTTCAAAAAAATGAAAAGGTATTGGTGCTGTTAACCGATATGACTTCTTATTCGGATGCTCTTGCCATTGTATCAAACCGTATGGACCAGATTCCCTCGAAAGATTCAATGCCGGGTTCTTTGTACTCAGACCTTGCAAAGATATACGAAAAAGCAGTTCAGTTTCCCGATGGTGGTTCTATAACAATTATTGCTGTAACAACACTTTCGGGTGGAGATATTACTCACGCTGTTCCTGATAACACAGGATACATCACAGAGGGGCAGTTATTCCTACGCCGCGATAGTGATATCGGTAAAGTTGTGGTAGACCCATTCCGTTCACTCTCTCGTTTGAAACAGCTGGTTACCGGTAAGAAAACGCGCGAAGACCATCCACAAGTGATGAATGCAGCTGTGCGTTTATACTCGGATGCATCGAATGCAAAGACTAAGATGGAAAACGGTTTCGACCTCACTAATTATGACGAACGTACGCTGGCTTTTGCAAAAGATTACGCAAATCAGTTACTTGCAATCGATGTAAATCTTAATACAACCGAAATGCTGGATGTAGCCTGGGGTTTGTTCGGCAAATACTTCCGCCCGGAAGAGGTAAATATGAAGAAAGAACTGATTGATAAATACTGGAAGAAAGACTAAATAAAGGTGGCAATAAAATTTCAATATAATAAAACCTCACTTCAGCAGCTGGAAAAGCAACTGAAAATTCGTGTGCGTACTCTTCCCATCATTAAAAATAAGGAAAGTGCGTTGCGCATGGAAGTAAAGCGTTCCAAATTTGATGCTGTAGAATTAGAGGAAAAACTGGAAAAACAAATCCAGGCGTATGAAGCCATGTTTGCCCTTTGGAACGAATTTGATCCTACATTAATAAAAGTAAAAGATGTACATTTAGGCGTTCGTAAGATTGCCGGTGTACGGGTTCCTATACTGGAAAATGTAGATTTTGAGATTCGTCCGTTTAGTTTATTTAATTCTCCGAAATGGTATGCAGATGGTATCCAGTTACTTAAGAAACTGGCTCTTACAGCTATCGAAAGAGAATTTACTATAGCTAAACTGAATCTGTTAGAACATGCGCGAAAGAAAACAACCCAGAAAGTGAATCTTTTCGAAAAGGTTCAGATTCCGGGGTATCAAGATGCTCTACGGAAAATCAAACGATTTATGGAAGATGAAGAAAACCTTTCCAAGTCTTCTCAGAAGATTATGAAATCCCATCAGGAAAAAAGAAAGGAGGACATTGCATGATTACTAAAATGAAGAAACTCACTTTCCTTGTTTACCATAAAGAGTATGAGAATTTTCTGAAAGAAATTCGTGAGTTGGGAGTAATCCATGTTTCCGAAAAACAGCAAGGCACAGCCGAAAGTCCTGAACTGCAGGATAATATACGGTTGTCGGGGAGGTTAACATCAACATTAAACCTTTTCGATTTAATAAATACAGAGAAAACGGATATCGATGCAATTGGTGATCCTGTTTATGGATTTAAAGTATTGGATGAAGTTGAAGAATTGCAAAATGAAAAAAGCAAACTCAATCAACAACTCCAGATCCACATCAAGGATGAGAACACGCTGGCTCCATGGGGAGATTTTTTGCCACAGAGTATAAGAGATTTACACGATGCCGGTATGGATATTAACTTCTACATCTGCCAGGATAGTAATTATAAACCGGAATGGGAAGAACTTTATAATGCGATAATTATTAATAAAGTGTCTTCTAAAATTCACTTTATAACCATTACCCGGAGAGGAGAAACGGTTGATCTGGATGCCGAGCACATCAAACTTCCGCGTTATTCGCTTACCGAAGTGAGAGAATCTGTAAAGACTATTGAAGAAGCATTAAAAGTTAACGAAGAAAAATTATCTTCTTTGGCTAAGGCGGGAAGGCCTTCAATAAAAGCTGCTATTAAGCAATTGCATCAGGAAATAGAATTTTCGAAAGTACTTTTGAACACCCAGCACACAGCAGGTGAAAAATTGATGCTTTTAGAAGGTTGGATACCCGAACCGCAGGAAGCTAATATTGCAAAATACCTTGAAAGCAACAATGTTTATTTTGAGATATCTAATCCTGTTCCTGAAGATGATGTACCCATTCAATTTAACAACAAAGGTTTCTTTTCCTGGTTCGAACCGATATGTCGGCTTTACATGTTGCCGAAATACGGCGAATTGGATTTAACTCCATTCTTTGCACCTTTCTTTATGGTATTTTTTGGCCTCTGTTTAGGCGATATGGGATACGGTTTGTTACTACTGGCGGCTGTTACTATTTATCGTTTAGTAGCAAAAAACATAAGTGCAACCATAAAGCCTATTCTTTCGTTGGTGCAGATATTGTCCTTCTCAACGATTGTATGCGGATTACTTACCGGAGGATTTTTCGGATATAGCCTGTATGATTTAGATTGGCCGATAGTGCAAAGATTAAAGAATGCTGTAGCACTCGATAATAATGAGATGTTCCAATTATCTCTTATTCTGGGGGTGATTCAAATTATGTTCGGTATGATTCTAAAAGTAGTCAACCAAATTATTCAATTTGGATTTAGATATGCTGTGGCAACATTAGGATGGGTAATTCTCTTTCTCTCCATAATCGCCGCCTTTATATTCCCCAATTTATTGCCTATGTTTGATACGGCACATCTGGTGATTATGGGAGTAGCAGCATTAATGATATTTCTGTACAATAGTCCCGAAAAGAATGTATTTATAAACATCGGGTTGGGATTTTGGGATACCTATAACATGGCTACCGGCTTGCTGGGAGATGTATTATCCTATGTGCGACTTTTCGCTCTTGGATTATCCGGAGGAATTTTAGCAAGTGTATTTAACAGTCTTGCATCCGGATTAAGTCCGGATAACGTAATTGTCGGGCCAATTGTGTTTATCCTGATCTTCGTAATAGGACATGCTATAAATATCTTTATGAATGTATTGGGAGCCATAGTACACCCCATGCGTTTAACTTTTGTAGAGTTCTTTAAAAACGCCGGGTATGAAGGTGGTGGAACAGAATACAAACCTTTTTCAAAATAAGTATTAATCAGATTATATAAACAACAAAAAAATAAAATTATGGATATGAATTTATTTATTGCCTACTTAGGCATAGGAATTATGATCGGTGTATCGGGTATCGGTAGTGCGTATGGAGTAACGATAGCAGGTAATGCCGCTGTTGGCGCATTGAAAAAGGGCGGTAGTTCATTTGGTAACTACCTTGTATTAACAGCGCTTCCCGGAACACAAGGATTATATGGATTTGCCGGTTATTTTATGTTTCAAAATATATTTGGGGTTCTTACTCCCGAAATGACTAGTATTCAGGCTGCGGCAATCTTCGGATCTGGTTTGGCTTTAGGATTTGTTGGCTTATTCACGGCTATCCGTCAGGGACAAGTTTGTGCTAACGGTATTCAGGCTATTTCTCAGGGACACAATGTTTTTGGCAATACGTTGATTCTTGCTGTATTCCCAGAACTTTATGCAATTGTAGCACTTGCAGGAACATTCTTAATGGGTAGCGCATTAGTTTCTTAGTTTTTTTGCACCAACAGAATACCTACGTTTTTCCAACAGAA